>JAFTPX010000026.1 GCA_017463065.1 Clostridia bacterium | reverse complement strand
TTTTATGGCAAAAAAGATGGCTGTTTTTAGTATAACTTTCATAATAGGGTGGTATACACAATTTCATTCTTTACACAAAAGAGAAGAGATGGTATAATACCAATAAGATAGTTACTTTTTTACAAAAAGTAATAATAATTAAAGGAGAAAAATGATGAAAAACAGACAATGGATTCTCAAAACACTTTCTGTGCTTCTTGTTTTGTCGGTTCTGTCCGCAAGCTTTGGTGCGTTAATCGTATTTGCGGAAGACGGCGACGGAGCGCAGGCAAACTCCGTCACCTACGACGACAAGTGGGACGGTACTACGGATACCACGTGGGAAAGTAAGGACGCCAATACCTTTTACATTACCAGCGGCGCGGAGCTGGCAGGCTTGGCAGCTCAAGTAAACAACAAGGTTTCCACCTATGAGGGCAAAACCTTCCTCATTACCAAGAACATTGACCTGAATGGCGATGAGCATAACTGGACGCCGATCGCAGACTATGGAAAAGACAAAACGCTTACCTTCAACGGTACGCTGAAGGGCGCGTTGGGTGGCGATGAAAAAAAAGCCGTTACCATTGGCAATATGTCGGTAACAGGATCCACTATGCGCCGTTCTCTGATTAGTACTCAAGACGGCGGCGGAATCGAAAACATTACGATGGTGAATGCTACCGTTACACAAACCGCTGCTCACGGCGGCGCATGTTTTCTTGGCAAAACTCAGGGAAATGCACACTATGAAAACTTGACGGTTAATGGCTTTACGTTGAACGTGAATGCTGCAAAAAGCTATTATGGCGGCATTGTCGGAGTGATTGGTGCTGCGGACAGCGATATTAGCTTCGAAAACTGCAGCGTCAACAACTTTACATTCAAGACAAGCAAAGCAGCGACAACAATCGGAGGATTTGCTGGGCAATTTCAGGCAGGCACAAAAGCGTCCTTTACCGATTGTTCCGTGACGGGTTTCACGTTGGATTCTTCTGCCGCAAATACTAGCGTGGGCGGTTTTTTAGGCTATGTATATGAGAAAAATATAACTGACGAGGTATCCTTTACAAATTGTGACGTGACCGATGTTACTTTAAAAACAAACGGAGTGAATGCCCAATGTATTGGTGGCTTTGTGGGTAACCTTAAAAACACTACAATTAAAAGTCAGTTTACCAATTGTGATGTTAAAACACTTGTAGTTAGTTTGGCGGCAGGTGCTAGCACTTCCGAATACGTGGGCGGCTTTGCGGGATATGTGTTGGCTGCGGCAACCTTCCAAAACTGTTCGGCAACCGACGTTACCATTTCCACCACTGGAACAGGAACCTACATCGGCGGCTTTGCGGGATATGTGGGGGCTGCGGCGACATTCAACAATTGTGATGTCAATACCTGTACAGTAACGACCAATGGCAAGACTAAACAGTATATTAGTGGCTTTACGCCCGATATCTCAAAAGGCGGCACTTTTGAGTATTGCGATGTAGACGGCTTTACGTTTACTGCAACGGGTACGGCATCGAGCTTGATCGGCGGTTTTGTCGCAAGAGTGAATATTGCCGATATGGAATTTGTTGATTGTAACGTAACGAACCTGAACATGAGCGTGGTTGGCTCCGCCACATCGCAACAGTGGCTTGGCGGCTTCATGGGATACAATGGTAAAATTAACAACACCACATTTACGGACTGTGACGTTTCGGGTGCCTTGACGATCAGCGGTACCCCCGGTATTTACGTGGGCGGCTTGGCTGGCTTGACGCGCGGCGAAGGCGGAAGCGTGACCGATTGTGAGATCAATGTAAACATCTCGGGCAATTTGAACGTTGCGGGTGGTATCATTGGTTGTGTTTACTGTGATGATACATCTGCTCCTGCTATGACGATTCAAAATTCCACCTATACGGGTACGATCACATCTACCAGCGGTAGCGAAGTCGGCGGTCTGATTGGAAGAAATATCGGTACGATGGCTTCTCTCGTTAATTGTACCATGGCGGGCACTGTTACCGCCGAAGGCGGAACAAACGTAGGTGCTTTGGTCGGTTGCATGACTGGAGAGGTTGAGGAAGATGATGTGATGGTTACTAAAAAAGGCGCGCTGACCATGGAAGGCTGCACGGTAACCTCCAATGTCGGTTACAACTGGTTTGGCGTGGATACGAAGGACTACGACATTACCCTGAAGAACGGTGACGTAGAAGTGGCATACAACACCTTGAAGGTGAAGTATCAGAAGAACACCAATGATACCAACGCGCTCCGTCTGATCGCTACTGTAAACGGCGAGGCAATGACGAATTACCAGAGAGTTGGCTTCAAGCTCACCAATAGCGAGGGTAAGGTCGCAACTCTGTGGACACAGACTGTTTACAAGAAGATTACGGCAGACGGAAAACTTGTTACGCCGGAGGATGAGGACTACGGTACAAGCTCTACCTACTTCTTCGCGGTGACCCTGACGGGCGTTCCGATAGACGAAACCTTTACGGTACAGGCGTTTGTTGAGGTTGAGACGCTTGATGGTTGCGTGACCGTAGCGGGCGAGGTATTCAACTGTTGCCTTGCAGATTTGACATAAGGAGGTAAGGGAAAATGAAGAAGCTTTATAACAATCCTGAAATCGAGCTCATTTATCTTGCTTCCGAGGACGTTTGCTCCGCATCTGATACCGAGGGCTTGGTTGTAGAAGAAAACGACGATAACCGCGGCAGCCAAGACTGGGGCACGATCAAATGGGGCAGCGAAAATAAATTCTAATTGAAAACGCCATCCGAACGGGAACGGATGGAGAGAAACCTCCCCCTTGCGAGCAATCGCAAGGGGGAGGTTTTTTGTTTCCGAAAACCACCTGCTAAGCAGGTGGTTCAATAGAGGCTTTTGCCGTTGAGCAATCCGCCGCAGCGTTAGGCTCCCTCCGGGAGGGAGCTGTCACCGAAGGTGACTGAGGGAGAGCGCGCAAATTGAAAACAACAGCGAATCTGAAGTTTACGCAGGCTCCTTCCGTCACGCTATCGCGTGCCACCTTCCTCCCGGAGGAAGGCTAAGGATAGCCGCCACATCTGTGGCAGTAGGGCAAGTTTGCAAGTGTCAAATGTTTCGGTTGGCTTTCAGCCCCGCCGGTAATATGCCCTTATAGGGCTGAGCAAGCCATCGGCTTAGACGGTGGTTATGACTAGGGAAGAGGGAAGAGGTAGGAGGGAAAAGGAACGTTAAAAACCGCTTTTGTCACTCTGCTTTGAGCGGCAAAAGCGGTTGCTTTGGGTTTGAATTTCTTTAGGGATTCCGCAAGGATTCTTTAATGGCAAGAAAGCTTTCGGTGCTGATGACGTGCTCGATCTTACAGGCATCCGCATCCGCGGTATTGGGATTGACCCCCAAGCCAACGAGCCAGTCGGTGAGAATGGTGTGGCGCTCGTATATTTTCTCAGCGATGGCGCGGCCTTGCTCCAAAAGGGTGATGTATCCGTTGGGATCGACCTCAATCAACCCGTTCTGACGCAGATTTTTCATGGCGACACTGACACTGGGCTTGGTAAACTCCAGCTCGTTGACAATATCAATCGAACGGACGTGACCGTTTCTTTTTTGCAGAACTAAAATAGTTTCCAGATAATTTTCGGCAGATTCCTGTATCTTCAATTTCGTGATCCTTTCCGCGTTTTGTTTACTTGCTTATTTCCTCTTTTATTATATCATATTATGCGGTGTATTTCAATTCGTTTTACGATTTTTTTTAAAAAATAATGATACAAATATCAATAAAAAACAAATTTACTATTGACAAAACATATGGAATATGTTATAATGTATTCAACAATAATAAGTTCGTTTTGATATGTTGTGCGAACGGATTGTGAAAGGAGAAAAATTAATGAAGGCTTTTTCTAAACTGTTCCTCGTTTTGGCTCTGGCTCTGTGCTTGATTTGCGCAATGGTTGCTTGTGGCGATAAGAATGACGAGACTGCCGAATCGTCTGACAACGCTGCTGTTACCACCACCGAGGCTCCCGCGGAAACCACCACCGAGGCTGAGGAAACCACCACCGAGGCTCCCACGGAAACCACGACCCCTGCCATTAATATTGGCGGTGATCTGGACGACCCCACTTTTTCTGCCATGGGTAGTTTAGGTCAACAATAATTTTTATACATAAAACCGAGGGGATGCTCCCTCGGTTTTTTTGCGCAAAAAAGAGCGAAAAGCCATAGTAAAAATCTTTTGAAAATCCATGGAAAGAATCGAATTCTCATTGACAAAAGAGCCAAATCGGTGTATAATAATTATGTCTGTATTTTTTTGAAAAGTACCGTCAGGATAACAAAAAATGGGGGTTCCGATCGTGTCTTATCGTTCTGATATGGAAGCGTTTGCGAGAGAAGCGCGAAAACGAAAAAAATTCATGAGCTTGGTTTTGAAGATTACCGTAATCGCCTTGGCGGCTGCCGTTCTTGCGGCGGGGATTGGCATCGGTGTTTTGCTTGCGACAGGTGAGCTTTCCTTCGCATCGGCTGGGGCGGATAGCGGCGAGGATACGAAAAAACCCGTGATCCGCGGTCCCGAGGGAAATACGCAGGTTGTATATACGGGAGATGCCGTTTCTTATAAAAGCTTTGTGCAGGTCAGCGACAATAGTGGTAATTATGAATTGACCGTGGATAACTCGCAGGTCAATCTGAACGTAGTGGGAACCTATACAGTGACCTATACCGCCACGGACGGAGCGGGCAATCAAAGTACGTATACCTTGACGCTTGTGGTTAAGAACGGAGAATATTCCGACGCAAAGCTGATGGCGTTGGTGGAAGCGAAGGCAACCGCGCTGGGGATCACCAAAAGCATGAGTAAGGTAGAGCAGGTGCGGAAGATTTACTCATTTGTAAACGGGATTACGTGGCAGGCGACGGGCTCCAACACCCCTTCTCAGCAGATCTCCCGAGAAAATTGGGAGCTGGATTGGGTGGAGGAAGCGATTCGAACCTTGGACAAGAAAAAGGGGGATTGCTATTCTTATTATTCGGTATCCCGCGCCTTTTTTGAGTATTTTGAAATTGAAAATCTCAGCATCAAGCGAGCCTCGGATCAGGACACCAAGCACGGCACCCATTTTTGGAACGTGGTGAACGTGGGAACGGAAAGCGATCCTCAGTGGTATTATTATGACGCTACCCGTCTTAAGGGAACCTTTGCCGACGGTACCCATAACGGTTGCTTGATGACCGAGTCGAAGATGAACAGCTACACCCCGTCCGATTCGGGTAGCGATCTTGTCATGTACCGCTTCGAAAAATGGAACGGATTTCCCACGATTTCTACCAAAGAGCTTGATTAATTGGGAGTAAATGATGCAAAAAAACATTCTCATTTATTTGGAGAATACCGCCGCAAGGCTTCCCGATAAGCTGGCGTTTTCCACGGGCAAGGAAGGAATGACCTTTTCCCAGGTGCAAAGGGGGGCGGCGGCAATCGGATCCTTCCTTGGCAAGGAAGGCTTTTGGGGTGAGCCCATCGTGATCTTTATGGACAAGCACCCCCGTACCGTAACGGCGTTTTTCGGGGTGATCTACGCGGGCTGCTTTTACGTCTGTCTGGATGAAAAAATGCCCGAGGCGCGCGTGCGGGCAATTTTGGAAAACCTGAAGCCCCGCGCTATGATCAGCGACGGAAAAAATCTGAAACGTGC
Source organism: Clostridia bacterium (assembly GCA_017463065.1). Classification (GTDB taxonomy): domain Bacteria; phylum Bacillota; class Clostridia; order Oscillospirales; family CAG-272; genus HGM12713. The sequence goes on along the minus strand of JAFTPX010000026.1, from coordinate 24,615 downwards.
GCAGAGCCTTGGCGTGGAGCGGGTATGGCTTTACGACGACCTCGCATCGTTGGATATCTGCCCCGACACCCTTGCTGTCGTGAGAGAACGGCAATGCGACACCGATCCAATCTACGTGGTCTTTACCTCGGGGTCTACAGGCGTTCCCAAGGGCGTGGTGGCGTGTCACCGTTCGGTGATTGACTACACCGAGACCCTCTCGCGTGCCTTGGGATTTTCCGAGGAAACCGTCTTTGCCAATCAGACCCCATTGTATTTCGACGCTCCTCTCAAGGAGCTGATGCCTACGCTGAAATTTGGCGCGACTACCTATTTCGTGCCCAAAATGCTCTTTTCTTTTCCCGTCCGACTGATCGAGTATCTGAACGAGTATCGGATCAATACGGTTTGTTGGGTGGTGTCTGCTCTCGTGCAGATTTCTTCCTTGGGCGCGCTTGACACCATGGTTCCCAAGTATCTGACCAAGGTGGCGTTTGGCAGCGAGGTCTTTCCGCGGAAGCAGTATGATCTGTGGAGAGCGGCTTTGCCCGAGGCAACCTTCTATAATCTCTACGGTCCTACTGAGGCGACGGGAATGTCCTGCTATTGGCGGGCGGAGCGCCCTCTTTGTGAGGAGGAGCCGATTCCTGTGGGACGACCCTTTGACAATACCGATATTCTGCTTTTGACCGATGACGGTCGCCGTGCCGAGAAGGGCGAGGAGGGGGAGATCTGTATTCGAGGAACCTGCCTGACCATGGGGTACTATAACAATCCCGAAAAGACGGCAGAGGCGTTCACCCAAAACCCCTTGAATCCCTTTTATCCCGAATTGATCTACCGTACGGGCGACATGGGGCGGTACAATGGGCATGGAGAGCTGGTGTTCGTCTGCCGCAAGGACTCGCAGATCAAGCACATGGGACATCGGATCGAGCTTGGGGAGATCGAAGCCGCGGCTCTGCGGTGCGAAGACGTCAGCCGAGCCTGTTGTGTGTACGACAGCGATGTCAAGCGGATCGTGCTGTTTTACGTGGGAGAGACGACGGAGACGGTTCTTCTTACCTCGTTGAATGAATATTTACCCAGATATATGATGCCCGCGATTCTGAAGCAATTGGAAGCACTTCCTCTAACCGATAACGGCAAGATCGATCGCCGCGGACTGAAGAAACGGGCAATGATGCTGTAAAGGAGTATAAAAATGGAACAATTGTTGGAGATTCTGTCCTCCCTCCATCCCGATGTAGATTTTGCCGCGACGGTGGATCTGGTGGACGACGGTATTCTGGATTCCTTGGATATCGTCACGCTTGTGACCGAGATCCATGCGGAATTTGACGTAACGATCCCTGCTGAGGAGATCGTTCCCGAGAACTTTAATTCGGCAGAGGCTTTGATGGCACTGATCGAAAAGCTGGACGAAGAATAAGGCTCGGAGGAAGGCATGCTTTTTACATCCTACGGCTTTATCGCCTTTCTCTGCGTTCTGTTCCTCGCATACTACCTTGTTCCGAAAAAATGGCAATGGAAGCTTCTGTTGCTTGCGAGCTACGCCTTTTACTTCTTTGCGGGCTGGGAATGTTTGATCTTTATCCTTGTGACCACCTTGTCAGCGTATGGGGTTGCCATAGGAATGGGGCGCGTTGCCGCAAAGGAGGAAGCGTATCTTTCCGTGCATCGGGCGGAGATGGATAAGGAAACGCGGAAACAATGCCGCGCCGCTGAGAAGAAAAAGCGGTTCCATATTTTGCTTTTGGGACTGGTATTCAATTTCGGAATTCTTGCCGTCCTGAAATATACGGGATTTGTGGTGTTCAATCTTAACTCGCTCTTTTCCTTTGGCGAGAAGGGCTTGACAATTCCCGATCTGCTTTTGCCGATGGGAATTTCCTTCTATACCTTCCAGACCATGGGGTATCTCATCGATGTGTACCGCGGCAAGACCAAGGTGGAGCGGAATCCCGCCCGCCTTGCGCTGTTCGTGTCTTTTTTTCCTCAGCTGGTGCAGGGACCCATCTCCCGTCACAGTCAGCTGGCGGAGCAGCTGTACGCCCCGCATTCCTTTGATGCCCGTGGTGTTACATACGGGCTTTGGCGAATTCTTTGGGGATACTTCAAAAAGCTGGTGATTGCCGATCGTGTCCTGATCGCCATGCAGACTCTTCTGGAAGAGCCCGACCAGTATCGGGGCGCATACGTTTTTCTTTTGATCCTTTTGTATTCCATTCAGATCTACGCGGATTTTACGGGTGGAATCGATATTACCATCGGTATTGCCGAGGTACTGGGAATCCGTCTGGCGGAAAACTTCGACAGACCCTTTTCCTCCAAGTCCACTAAGGAATATTGGCGACGTTGGCATATCACCATGGGAACGTGGTTTACCGATTACGTATTTTATCCCGCATCGGTCTGCAAGCCGATGATGAAGCTCTCCAAATGGAGCCGTTGCGTGCTTGGTAACAACGTGGGCAAGCGTGTCCCCGTGTACCTTGCTACCGTTCTGACGTGGTTTTTGACAGGTCTGTGGCACGGAGCGGGGTGGAATTTTATCGTTTGGGGACTCTTGAACTGTCTTGTGATTCTGGTATCGCAGGAGATGGAGCCTCTGTATGCTCGTTTCCGCGGACGGTTTCCCAAGCTGACCTCCTCTTGGGGGTATGGGAAATTCATGGCGGTTCGAACCTTTCTTCTCATGGGATTGATCCGTTCGTTGGATTGCTATCGTGACGTGGGCACCACCTTCCGCTTGTGGGGCAGTATGCTGACCGTTTGGAACTGGGACGAGCTGGGAAGGGGACTGTTTTTCCTTGGCTTAAGTGCTGAGGATTTCGTCATCGTATTGCTTGGCTGTCTTGCGGTAGCGATTGTCAGCTCTTTGTCCGCCAAGGGATCGGTACGGGAGAGACTGTACGACCGTCCCGTACTCTCATGGGTGCTTTGCGGCGGCTTGTTTGTGGCGATTCTTCTGTTCGGTGCTTATGGAATCGGCTATGATGCGTCTCAATTTATTTATAACCAATTTTAAGTGTAAGGAATAACATGAAAAAACGAATTCTGATCGCAGTCTGCGCCATTTTGGTGATTGCGGTTCTTCTGGGACTGCTGCAGGCGTTGCTGATCCCTAAATATCGGGACAATCCCGAGGGGGCATTGATCGGGGAATATTACGACGAGGCAGGGGATCACGACGTGATCTTCGTAGGAGACTGTGAGGTCTACGAAAGCTTTATTCCCGCTGTTCTGTGGCGGGAGTACGGTATTTCCTCCTACGTACGGGGAAGTGCCCAACAGTTGGCGTGGCAGTCCTACTATCTTCTGGAGGAAACCTTCCAATACGAACAGCCCCGTGCGGTGGTGTTCAACGTGCTGGCACTGAAATATGGAACGCCCCAAAGCGAAGCCTTTAACCGTATGACCTTGGACGGCATGAAATGGTCGATATCTAAGGTGTCATCGATCCTGGCGTCCATGACCGAGGAGGAAAGCTTTTTGGACTATATCTTTCCCGTTCTGCGGTTTCACTCTCGGATCACCTCGCTGACGGCAGACGATTTTCGGTATGCCTTTTCTTCTCCCGCTGTGTCCCAGTGCGGGTATCTGATGCAAACGGGAGTCAGACCTATGACAGAGGAGCTTGCTTCTTTGGAGGGTCCAAGACTTTCGGATTATACCTTGCCCCAGACGGCGATGGAGTACTTGGAGAAAATGAGAACGCTTTGCGAGGAAAACGGAGCGGAGCTGATTCTGATCAAGTCTCCCACCAATTCTTGGGGATATTGGTGGTACGACCAATGGGAGGAGCAGATCACCGCGTATGCGGCGGAAAAGAGACTGGCCTATTATAATTTCATTCCGCTTTGTGAGGAGATCGGGATCGACTGGTCTGAGGATACCTACGACGAGGGCGTTCATTTGAACGTATATGGAGCGGAAAAACTGTCGCGGTATTTTGGATCGCTTTTACGGGAAAAGCACGGTGTGCTTGACCGCAGCGGCGAGAAAGCAATGTCTGACCGTTGGGATCAGCGGATGGCGGCATATGAAGAACAGAAAAAAACGATGGAAGAAGGGAATGGAACATGAGATTGATGATGAAACGGGCGTTGGCTTTGCTGATGGTTTTGCTGTTGGTGTTTTGTATGGTGGCTTGCGGTAAGGATGGAGATACCGCCGAAAGTGAAACGGACGGTACGAAGACAGGCTTTTATATCAAGAGTAATGGAACGAAGATCGTTCTCGGTGCGCCTGCCACAGCGGTTCTTTCCGCATTGGGTGAGGCAAATTCTCAAAATGAGCTGTTTGACTGCGGAGCGGGGAATTCCCGTATGCTGTATCGCTATTCTTCCTTTGATTTATATACGATGAAATCGGGAGAGTCCGAGGTCATCGACCAGATCGAGCTGAAGGACGACCTGAGTGAGACGGATAAGGGAATCTGCCTTGGATCTAAGGAGTCGGAGGTAACGGCGGCTTACGGGAAAGCCGATCGAACCAATGACGGTAGCTTGACCTACGTATCGGGTGCGCAAGAGATGACCTTCGATATCGAAAACGGACAGGTGGTCGGTATCGGTCTGCTTCGGGTGACACAATAAAAACTGTAAAAATACCGTTGATTTGAGAAGATCGGGGCGGTGCGGATCGCGGCGCCCCGATCTTCTGTCGTATGTTCGGAGAGGTTTTGGGCAATAATAGCCATATATGCCCAAGATTTTAGCACTGTTCACAAATATTTAATAAAAAAATTCGAAAAAGCCCTTGACAAAACCCTGAAAAAGTGTTAAATTATATACGTAAGTTAGCACTCGAACAAAAGGAGTGCTAAAACTCCAAAAACGAATTCGAATAAATCCGAAGGAGAGGGGGGGAGAGCGATTGAGCGGAAAATATCCTGAGCTGAGCGAGCGGAAGAAGCAGATTCTAAAGGCGTTGGTGGAAGCTCATATTGAGGGCGGAGAGCCCGTGGGATCGAAGTATATCGTACAAAACAATCTGCTGTCCTGTTCCTCGGCAACCATTCGGAATGAAATGGCGGATCTGGAGCAGATGGGATATCTGGTACAGCCTCACACTTCGGCGGGAAGAGTGCCAAGCGAGATGGGATATCGATTTTACGTAGACTCTCTGGTGGAGCAATACGCAAAAACCACCCACGAGGTCGTGCAGATCAACCAGCTACTCAAGACTAAGATGGCAGAAATCGATCAGATCCTCGAAACCGCCTCCCGACTGGCATCCAGTATGACCAACTATACGGGTATTGCCATCAAGCCCAAGGCGACCTCGGTGACCATGTCCAAGTTTGAACTGGTATCCATCGATGCGAATCATTTTGCCATGCTGATGATCACCTCGGGCGGTACGGTGAAAACCAAGAAGGTCAAAACCGTGGGGAAGGCGACCCCCGAGGCGTTGCGTCGGTTGGCGGAGCTTCTCAACGAGTGTTTGTGCGGGCTTTCTGCCGACATGATCACGTTGCCCATCATCATGGAGCTGGAAAATGCCATGGGAGATGCGGCGTATCTGGTGAACTCCGCGGTGAAATGCGTGTATGAGGTCATGAACGAGATGGACGGCGGAGAGATGAGACTGTCGGGCTTGAACCATTTGCTCAAGTATCCCGAGTATTCGGATTCTCAACAGTTTGGACAGCTTTTGGGAACCTTGGAAAATCAAGACGAGATATTGGATCTGGTTTCCGATACAGAAAACGACGACATCAACGTTCTGATCGGCTCGGAGAGTCCCGTGAAGGTCATGAACAATTCCTCTCTGGTGTTTAAGCCGATCAAAAAGAACGGCAGAACCGTGGGAGTGATCGGCGTTTTGGGACCCAGACGCATGAATTATAAGCAGGTGCTTCAAACCATCGAGGAAATCACGGGTAGTATTGCGGGAATGTTGGATGGAGAGAACCATGCGAAACATGAGCCTGCGAAAATTACAGGAAAGGAAGAGGATCATGGAGGATAACAAAAATCCCATGGAGGAGGAGCTGAACGCCGAGCAAGCGGCAGAGGAGACCTCCGAGACAGCAGAGAATAGCAACGAAGCGACCGAGTCTGCCGAGACGTCCTGCGGGGACGAAAAGGCATGCAAGGGAGAAAAAAAGAAACTGAAGAAGGCAGAGGCAGAGCTGAACGAGCTCAAAAAGACCTTGGAGAAAAAGGACGTTGAGCTTGCGGAAGCCAACGATAAGTATCTCCGCCTTTGCGCGGAATACGATAACTTCCGCAAGCGCACCGCCAAGGAGCGGGAGAGCATTTACGCGGATGCGGTCTGCGAAGCACTGACTCAGATTCTTCCCGTGCTGGATAATCTGGAGCGGGCGGCGCAGTACAACACCGAGGATATGGCGGAAACCCAGATGGGAAAAGGCTTGGAGCTGACGCTCAAGAGCTTCGTGGAAACCCTCGGAAAGCTGGGTGTTGCGGAGATCGAGGCGGAAGGAAAGCCCTTTGATCCCAATCTTCACAATGCGGTGATGCACGTGGAGGACGAGATGCTTGGCGAAAATGAAGTGGCAGAGGTCTTTATGAAGGGCTATGCCAAGGGCGACAAGGTTCTTCGCCATTCCATGGTGAAGGTCGCCAATTGAATCACATAGCAACCCAAATAAAAAATTAAGAAAACAATCCCAAAGGAGGAAAGAAAAATGGGAAAAATTATTGGAATAGATTTAGGAACAACAAACTCTTGCGTAGCGGTTTTTGAGGGCGGCGAGCCTATCGTTATCCCCAATCCCGAAGGCGCGCGCACCACGCCTTCCGTCGTGGCATTCACTAAGACGGGCGAGAGAATGGTCGGACAGGTGGCAAAGCGTCAGGCGATCACCAACCCCGACCGCACGGTCATCAGTATCAAGCGTGAGATGGGTACGGCATATAAGAAGGAAATCGACGGCAAGGGCTATGCACCTCAGGAGCTGTCCGCTATGATTCTGCAGAAGCTGAAGGCAGATGCGGAGGCATATCTGGGAACCACCGTGAATCAGGCGGTTATCACCGTTCCCGCATACTTCTCCGATGCCCAGAGACAGGCAACCAAGGATGCGGGTAAGATCGCCGGATTGGAGGTTCTCCGTATCATCAACGAGCCTACGGCTGCGGCTTTGGCTTACGGTATGGATAAGGAAGCTGACCAGAAGATCATGGTCTTCGACCTTGGCGGCGGTACCTTTGACGTATCTCTGATGGAAATTTCCGACGGTGTGTTTGAGGTTCTCGCCACCGCGGGTAATAACCGTCTGGGCGGTGACGACTTTGACGAGAGAGTCATCAACTGGATGGTAGACCGCTTCAAGGCTGAAAACGGCGTCGATCTTCGCAACGACAAGATGGTGCTGCAGAGACTGAAGGAAGCCGCTGAGAAGGCAAAGATCGAGCTTTCGGGTATGTCCAGCACCAACATTAACCTGCCCTTCATTACCGCAACGGCGGCAGGCCCTCTTCACTTTGACGCAACGCTGACCAGAGCGGAGTTCGACAGAATCACCGCTGATCTGGTGGAAGCTACCATGATTCCCACCAAGCAGGTGCTGTCCGACGCGGGTCTGAGCGTATCTCAGGTCGATAAGATCCTGCTCGTAGGCGGTTCCACCAGAATCCCCGCTGTTCAGGAAGCAGTTAAGAAGTTCCTCGGCAAGGAACCCTTCAAGGGCATCAACCCCGACGAGTGCGTCGCTCTCGGCGCGGCAATTCAGGGCGGAGTTCTTGGCGGTGACGTAAAGGATCTGCTTCTGCTTGACGTAACGCCCCTGTCTCTCGGTATCGAGACCTTGGGCGGTGTGTTCAACAGAATCATCGACAGAAATACCACCATCCCCGTAAAGAAGAGTCAGGTTTACTCTACCGCGGCTGACGGTCAGACCTCGGTTGAGATTCACGTTCTGCAGGGTGAGCGCGACATGGCGGCTTATAACACCACGCTGGGCAGATTCAATCTGGACGGTATTCCCGCCGCTCCCCGCGGTGTTCCTCAGATCGAGGTTACCTTTGACATCGACGCTAACGGTATCGTAAACGTCAGCGCAAAGGATCTTGGCACGGGTAAGGAACAGCACATCACCATCACCTCTTCGACCAACATGTCCAAGGAGGACATCGACAAGGCAGTCAGAGACGCCGAGATGTTCGCCGAGGAGGATAAGAAGCAGAAGGAAGCGGTTGAGGTGAAGAACCGTGCGGAATCCATGGTATTCCAAGCGGAAAAGACCTTGGGCGAGGTTGGTGATAAGGTTGCCGAGTCCGATAAGGAAACGGTGAAGACTGCCATCGATACCTTGAAGACCACCATTGCGGGCGGTAATACCGAGGCAATCAAGGCAGATACCGAGGCACTGGAGAAGGCATTCTATGCGCTCTCTGAGAAGCTGTACGCACAGCAGGGCGGTGCCCAGGGCTTTGATCCCAACAATATGGGTGGTAACGACGGTGCGCAGGGCGGCGACGGAACCTACTACAATGCTGATTACGAGGATAAAACCAACGACTGATTACAGTCGCATACCAAAGAGGGGAAGGGCAATCTTTGCCCTTTCCCTCAAAGGCGTATATAACGAGGAGCAGTTATGGCAGAAAAACGAGACTATTACGAGGTATTGGGACTGAATAAATCCGCGGGTGATGCGGAGATTAAGAAGGCGTACCGTACTCTCGCGAAAAAATATCATCCCGATATGAACCCCGGCGATGCGGAGGCAGAGGCGAAGTTCAAGGAGATTAACGAGGCATACGCCGTGCTTTCCGATGCGGAGAAAAAGGCGAAGTACGACCAGTTCGGACACGCTGCCTTTGATCCTACCGCGGGCGGCGGAGGCGGCTTCGGCGGCTTTGGCGGCGGATTTGGTGATTTCGGCGATCTGGGCGACATTTTCGGAAGCTTTTTCGGAGGCGGCTTTGGGGGCGGATCGGCACAGCGTAGAAACGGTCCTATGCGGGGAGACGATATTGGTGCCCGTGTGACCGTTACCTTTGAGGAGGCTGCGTTTGGTACCAAGAAGGATGTGGCATATCATCGGATCCAGAAGTGTAGCGATTGCGGCGGAAGCGGCGCGGCAAAGGGGACGAAGGCAGAGACCTGTACCGTCTGTGGCGGCTCGGGTCAGCGGCGGATTACCCAACGGATCGGCGGCATGGCGTTCCAGTCCACCACCTCTTGCGACAGCTGTCGGGGAACGGGTAAGATCATCAAGACCCCCTGTACGGGCTGTAAGGGTACGGGCTACGTAAAGGTAAACAAGAAGCTGAGCGTGAATATCCCCGCGGGAATTGACGACGGAGAGCGGATCGCTTTGCGGGGTCAGGGCTGTGACGGCAGAAACGGCGGTCCCGCAGGAGACTTGATTATCACCGTTTCGGTGAAAAAACACGCGATATTTGAGCGAGAGGGCTATCATATTTACTGTGAGGTTCCGATTACCGTTGCTGAGGCGACCTTGGGCGCGGACATCGATATCCCCACCTTGGAGGGAAACCAGAAGTTTACCATTCCCGAAGGGACGCAACCAGGCACGAACTTTACACTTCGGCAGAAGGGAATTCCCTACGTCAACAACGCCAATCGGCGGGGCGACTTGATCTTTGCGGTCAATATCGAAATTCCCAAGGGCTTGACGGAGAAGCAGAAGGAACATATGCGTGCGTTTGCCGCCTCTTGTAAGGAAAGCAATTATTCCAAGCGCACGGGCTTCTTCAAGCGAATTTTTGACAAAAAATAAGTGAGGACGAAACATGGATAAGGATTATACCTGCGAGGATTGGGGCGAGACCGCGGAATGGATCCAGATCAAGGTTACGGTGAAGCTGGAGCTTTTGGACGAGGTCGTGGCGGTGATGAATATGATCTCCAATTATTTGCAGATCGAGGATTACAGCGACATTGACCTGAAGACCTGCTACGGAGACCTGATCGACGAAGCGATTCTGAATGCGGATAAGACCGTGGCATCTGTGTCGGTGTATTTCCCCGCGGACGGCGGCTGTGCAGATACAGTGGCATTTCTGCGGGAGCGGTTTTCCTCTCTCGGAATCGATGCCAAGATCTCTATCAGTGGTGTCAACGAGGAGGACTGGGCAAACTCGTGGAAGGCGTATTATAAGCCGATTCGCATTGGTGAGAAGATCGTCATTGTCCCCGCATGGGAAAAATACGAGGCTCAGCCAAACGATGTGGTGGTTCGGATGGATCCCGGTATGGCGTTCGGAACGGGTACTCATGAGACCACTCGTCTGGTAATCGGTCTTTTGGAAAAATACGTAACCCCCGACATTCGAGTGCTGGATGTAGGATGCGGAAGCGGCATTCTCGCCATTTGCGCTTCGAAATTGGGAGCGGGAAGCTGTAAAGCCTACGATATCGATCCCGTTGCCGTCAAGGTGGCGAGAGAAAATATCAAGGACAGCGGTCTTGATAACGTGACCTGCGACGTTTCGGATCTTCTCAAGCAGGTAGATACCACCTATGCGCCTTATCGGGTGATCTGCGCCAACATCGTGGCTGACATCATCATTCGCATGACTCCCGACGTGGGACGGCTCATGGACGAGCAGTCCGTGATTCTCGCATCGGGCATTATCGTAGAGCGCTCTGAGGACGTGATCGCGTGCTTCCGTGAACACGGCTTCGAGATCGTGGAGCGAGTGGATGAAAACGGCTGGTGTGCCCTTGTGGTGAAAAAAGCGTAAGTGAAAAAGAAACGCCCATATCACACGTTGAAAATCAACGGAGATATGGGCGTTTTTCTGCTTTGCAGTCGCTTATCTCAGCGCCTCCTCCAGAACCTCTAAGATGCGAAATCTTGCCGTATAGACGGGATCCTGAGTTTCTGTGATCATGCTATACTGGTCGGTGGTCAAGCCCACGGCAATGCAGTCCTCCTCTGCCGCGGCAGAGGTAGAGGCGGCGGACAGGCACATGGGAGGGAAGAGAACGCACCACCAGTTTTTTCCTGCCCCGTCGCCGATGATCACTCGAAGGGAGAGGTATTCGCCCGACGGAAAGCAAAAGGACTCATAGTTCCGTGTAGGGTAAATTTCTTGTCCCAACTCAATGCGGACGGGATAGGAAAAGCCCTCCGCGGCAATGATCACCTCCGCGGCGTCTGTCAGCTCGGCAGAGTGTTGCAGGATCGCCGATTCCGCCTCCTCTCGGGAGTCGCAATCCCACAAATACTTCCCGCTTGCCGCAAGAATTCCGTCTCGTACCTTCAGCTTCAGCGCTTGATCCTCCTCGCTATCGGAATGAGCAAGCACGTGCAGTCGGAGAACGCCCGAATAGAGTTCACTTTCTCCGTGAATGGGTAGAATGGAAAAGACCAGAAACAGCATACAAAGTGTGACGGTGACCGCCATAATTTTTTTCATAAAAAACGCTCCTTTCGGGATGATGAAACCATCATTCCCAAGAAAGGAGCGTTTTATTCATTCTTTTGCTTTTTTCGGAAAAGGGATTAGCCGATTCCGTTGTCATCCTCGGAAATATCGATTCCGTTGATTGCCTGACAGTCGTTGCTGATCAGATCGAAGCTCTTACCGTTGGAGGTGTAAAACAGTATCCAACCGTTGTCAACGTCATAATAATATGCGTAGCACTTCTTGGAGCTGGGATCGGAGAACATGGGAACGTCGGTAATCGGAGTGGAATCCATCTTGGCAACGTCCTTTCCGCCGCCTTCCTTGGAGGTATATACGTTTACGTCAATGGATTCTTCCTCGGAGAAGTAAACCTCATTGGCATAGTTGTAAATCGAGATCGTGGTAGCATCGTCGGAGATTCTGGTCTTCTTGCCCGTGGCAACCTTGTAGAAGCGCAGCTGCTTATCATCGTTCAGACTGTAAACGTTGCCCTTCTCGGTGATGGTGAAGTCAATCACGTCATCATCTACCTTGACCTTGGGATAGTTGTCATTGGTTAGATCCAGCTGCATCAGCTGCTGTTCGCTGTTGATGTAGTAGAAGAATTCTCCTTCAGCCTCAAATTGACCGATTGCTCGGACAATATTGTTCCAGTTGTACTTGTTGTCCAGATAACCCGTCAGCGCTTTGGTACCGTCAAGGTTGTAGCCTTCGAGGTAAACTCCCTTGAAGGAATCGTAAACGGCAATGGTGGGATCTACGGTGGAGGGAGTCAGCAAATACTTGGCGAGAGACGTGGTGCGTTCCTTCTTGAAGGAATAGACAAAGGTGTTCCAATCGGTTCCGTTGCCCGAGAAGAAGAGAAGCTCGTCGCCGTCCACGTTCATGGCGGTGATTCCCATAAAGCCCGTGCTGTTTTCTACCGCGTACTTTTCCCCATCCTTAGTGGTAATGACGTACAGGTTGTCCTTTCCGTTGGTATCCTTGGCAACACCGTAAACGTAGTCACCGTAATTGGAAACTGCCACGGGAGTGCAATTCTTGGTTATCTTGGAGGAGGAGCCTTCTTGATAGATGCAGAGATAGGTTTCTCCCGCGCTGTTCTCAGCCGCTACAGTATAGGTGACGGTGGATGCGTCACCCGAGATCATCAGGTTTTCCGTGGTGATATCGCTGGTGATTCGTTCCTCACCCGTCTTTTCGGAATAAAGATAGTATTTTTCATTTTCCTTGAAGACCACGCCGGGCTTCAGCCCCGCATATGCCAATACCTCGGATACGGGAGAAGTAGTAATGGCTTCCAGCTTCTTGCCCTTCAGCAAATAAATGTCGGTTCCTTCCATACCCGTGTCGAATACGTAAGCGAAGGAACGGTCCGTGGAGGAAACGATCTCAACCTCGCCCTCAAAGGTGTCGTCCAGTGTCGATCCGTTTACGACCACGTGGTAGTTACCGTCTCCGTCCGCGTAAGCCACATACGCGTTTTCTTTGTATGTAATGTTTCCACTGCCCGCAACGGATACGCCAATGATCAATGCAAGCAGAACAACCAGTGCCGCCGCGGCGATAGCGCCGATGAGCAGAGCCTTTTTGTCAAAGGTCTTTTTCGGAGCGGGACGCTTTCTTTGCGGACGTCTGATTTCTTCTTTTTCGGAGAAGGTGTTGAATGCATTGAGGTCTTCCGCCTCACCTGCTCCCGTCTGATAGGACAGTGAATCGTTCCGTCTGCGGGAAGCGGTTCCGCTATAGGACGGAGCCGCGCCTGCCATGGCAGGACGCATATTGGTTTTATCAAACATAGATACCTCCTAATGAATCTGAATATAAAACTATATATTGTTATCCATGATACTTTATTCTACCATATATATGATTTTTATACAACAATATATTATTAAAATACTGTGAACAAATCATGAACTATGGGGAAAATTATAGTGATTTTGCATGAAAAATGTCGTATGTAATCCAAGGAAGAATGTCGTAGCTTTTTTGAGAGGAAATCCCAATGGCTTGGTCATATCTGAGAGAGGCGGCGCATAGGATATAGAGAACGAAAAGGGGGGATGCGAGTGGCAACGGTCATTCACGGAAAGGCGGGGGGAGATTCGGTGCTGGATCAGCTTCCGTCGGTTCTTCTGGAGGTTCTTCCGTACAAGCTGACCGAGGAATTGCGCCGCGGAAGAAATGGGGGTAGAATCGAGGAGCTTCGCTTGCGAAGTGGCAGACGCGCGTCCTTGACGGTAGAAGGGGAGAATGTTTTTCTGAATACCGTGCTGAGCCGCGCTGAGATGGACGAGACGGTAAGTAAGCTGTGCGAAGGATCGCTCTATGCCCATCGGGATTCCATTGCCGTTGGATATGTGACTCTTGCGGGAGGTATTCGCGTAGGGATTTGCGGCAGGGCGGCAATTGAGGGGGAACGGATTGTCGGCGTATACGACGTAACGGGCTTAAACGTTCGAATTCCCTCCCGCATACGAGGCTTGGGAAAACCGATCTGCCAGCTTCTCCGAGAACGGAAGGATGGCAAGGGTGTCTTGATTTACGCCCCGCCGGGGGAGGGGAAAACCACTCTGCTTCGATGTGTGGCGGCGCAAATGGCATCGGGGGACTTTCCCTTACGGGTGGCGGTGATCGACACCCGAGGGGAGCTTGGCGTACTGCCCGAGGATCGGGAGTTGTGCTTGGATCTGTTGACGGGATATCCAAGAGGGCTTGGAATCGAAATCGCCACCCGTACCATGAACGCTCAGCTGATCGTCTGTGACGAGATCGGGGAGACACGGGAAGCAGAGGCAATTCTTGCCGCCCAGAATAGTGGTGTACCCTTTCTGGCGTCAGCTCACGCCGATTGCGTTGAGGGGCTGTTGGAACGGACGGGCATTCGTCGCTTGCATGAGGCTCGGGTTTTTGGCGCGTACGCGGGCATCCTTCGGAGGCGAGGCGGGGGCGAGTTCCTTTATACTATTACGGATTGGGAGGAAGCAAATGATCGGATACAGAATACTCGGTGCCGTTATGATCGCTCTTAGCGGTATTGGAGTAGCGTATTGCCTGAATTGTCGGGCATCCGTCGCGCTGGAGCAGGCGGAGGCATGGCTTGCATTTTTACGATACGTGAAGCTTCGGGTAGAGTGCTTTTCCTTGCCTGCGCCCACGATTCTGAAGCAATGCGATATTTCCTTGTTGCGGGCTTGCGGCTATACGGGAGAGCTGCCGCCGAAAAGCTTTTTGGAGCTGTCGGAGGGATGCCATTGGGAGAATGAGGAAACGAAACAAATCGCGGAGTTATTTGCCAAGGAGTTTGGAAGGGGTTATCGGGAGGAACAGCTTCGAAGCTGCGAGTATTATTTTTCGATATTAAATGATCACAAAAATACGCTGGAAAAGCAAGGGCCTATCCGCAAAAAACTGCGGACAACTTTGTGTATTTCATGTGCTGTCGCAATTGTAATATTGTTGATATAAAAGGAGATATCTGTTTAATTATATAAAAAATCGTCATAAACAAAAGAAAAATCTCGAATGGTAAAAATCATCACAAGAAAAAGAGGTTCGTAGGATGGACGTAGGATTGATCCTGAAGATTGCGGGCGTGGGAATTCTGGTTTCGGTTTCGTCGGCAATTCTCAATAAATCGGGTAGGGACGAGCAGGCAATGCTGGTTACGTTGGCTGGGATTATCGTGGTGATGCTGATGCTGGTCGGAGAGATCGGTACGTTGTTTGACACCGTACAGTCGGTGTTTGGCTTCTGATGGCGGGGGAGCTTTGGCGGGTTTGCGCTGTTGCCGTTTTGTGCGCTGTAGTAGGATTGCTTTTGCGGCAGATTAAGGGCGAGCTTAGCGGCTTGCTTCGGCTCGGGGGCGGCATCCTGATTCTTGGTCTTTTGCTTCCCATGATGGGAAGTGTTTTAGGGGAAACCGAGCTTTTGCTGGGAGATGGGGGAGCGTACCCTTATATGGGGGTCATGATCCGCGCGCTGGGGTTGGCGTTTCTGACCCGAATTTGTACCGACGTTTGCCGTGATTGCGGAGAAAGCACGGTGGCGGCAGGGGTGGAGATGGCGGGAAAGGCGGCAATTTTGCTCTTGTGCTTTCCCTTGATCGGCGAGATCATTGAGTATGCGGCCAAGATTATGGAGCTTTCGGAGTAAAGGAAGATGGAAATATGGGAAAAAGGCAACGGGTCAAAACGAAA
Organism: Clostridia bacterium; assembly: GCA_017463065.1. Lineage (GTDB taxonomy): Bacteria > Bacillota > Clostridia > Oscillospirales > CAG-272 > HGM12713. The sequence continues at coordinate 9,074 of JAFTPX010000026.1, read as the reverse complement.
AAGCGAAAAAGAATCACGGGTGTATGTGTAGCATTGCTATGCGTTATTCTCTGTACCGTGACGGTCACCGCTGAGAATTCCGAGGAGCGGGCAGGGGAGTTGGGGCAGATGCCCGAGGGATACCAAGAACTGCTGGGGGCGCTACCTGAGGAGGTGGAATCCCTTCTTCCCGAGGAAATCGGGGCGGAGGATCCCGAGACGGTAGGAAAAGCCGTAGAGGAAATGGCGGGAGCGGAGTATCTGCTGGTAGCTGTTGGAGAGCTTGCGGGCGTAGAGTTGGGACGAGCCCTTCGCTTGTTCGCCGAGCTTTGCGGACTTTTGGTGTTGGCGGCTGTGTTTTCCGCCTTGCGTGGATCCTTTGGATCGGACGCGCTGTCAAATGCCTTTCGATTTTGCACGACTACGGCGATCTTTGCCGCGATTATTTCCTTGCAAATCCAGCATTTACAGAGCGTGGCGAAATATTTTGAGCGACTGTCGGCATTGATGAGCGCCATGATCCCCATTACGGGCGCGGTTTGGGCAATGGGTGGCAATTTGACTACCGCTTCCTCGGGGACTGCCACGCTTTCGGTTTTTCTGACGGTTTGCGAAACCCTTTGCGCCAAGACGGTTTTGCCCATCTGCGTGCTTTGTACTGCGCTGGCACTTTGCAATACGCTCTCCCCCGATATGGGACTTGGTCGGTTTGCGGGGGCGGTGAAGAAAATCTACACCTTTTTTCTCGGTATGATCATGACCATTCTTACGGCAAGCCTTCATTCCACCACCGCCTTGACCTCTGCCGCCGATACCACGGCGGCAAGGGCGGCAAAGGCGGTATCGGCGGGTGTGATTCCCGTGGTGGGCGGATCGGTGGGCGATACTCTTCGTACGGTGGCGGCGGGAGTTCAGTATCTGAAAAGCGTGGTAGGTGTGGGAGGAATCCTGTTTCTTCTTATGCTGGTGCTTCCCGTTTTGCTTTCTCTGATCATGACACGCTTGGCGTTCCTGCTTGGGACGGGAGTGGCGGATCTTCTGGGCTGTGACAATGAGTCTAAGCTGTTATCGGAGCTTGGAACGGTCTGGGGCTGTATGATTGCTGTGGTTGCTATGAGTGCCGTGATGTTTATTTTGGCATTAAATATTTTCGTCAAGACCGTGGTGGCGGCAGGATAGAAAAAGTAAGAGGTAAGAGAAAAAGGAAGAGGTGGGAAATGAAGGAATACCTGATGACGTTAATGGGAGTGGCGCTTCTGAACGGGATCGTGGGAATGCTGTCCCCCGAGGGGGAGCTAAAAAAATACGTACGTCTTCTTGGCGCGTTTTGTCTGATTTGCGCCATTGCGCAACCTGTTTTTTCTCTGCTTTCCGAAGGGAATTGGAAGATAGAATCCTTGTGGGAGGGCTCGGCGGCGCAAGAGAGCGAGGCATATGAGCAGTTGTATGAGGATATTTTGCTTTCGGGGAGTGAGCGGTATGCCGCGGAGACGGTAAAGCGGAACATGATGGAACACTTTGAGCTATCGGATTCTTCCTTTGACGTGTCGGTGCGGCGGGGGGAGGATGGCGAGACGGCGTTGGTCACGGTGACCTTACGGGACGAGGCGATCTTTGCGGATCCCCACAACATTATTGCTTATATCAAGGAAGTCTACGAGTGTAGCTGTACGGTGATTTACGATTGAGAAAGCCGAAAAAGGAGGAATGGGATGGCAGAGCAGGGGAGTAAGACGGGAAAAAAGGATCGAAAGCTGTTGCTTCTCCTGATAGGAGGGGCGGTTGGCGTCTGTTTCTTGCTGTTTGGCAGTATGGGGACGGCACAGGAGGAGCAGAAGGAGAACGAAGCGCTTATGGCGGCATCGGACCAGACCGATCCCGCGGCGTATGCGGAGGAGGTGGAAAAACGGGTAGAGGAGATTTGCTCCCGTGTGCGGGGGGCGGGGACGGTTCATGCGGTGGTGACCTTGAAGGGGGGATACCGCGCCGTATACGCCACCGATTCCAGATCCTCATCAACGGGATATCAGAATGATACGGTTCTCATCGGAAGCGGAGCTTCCGAGGGAGCGGTGCTGATCTGCTATGAAAACCCCGAAATTTCCGGTATCGGGATCGTTTGTACGGGAGGAGATGATCCGAGGGTGAAGGAGTCGGTTCTGTCACTGGTTTCCGCCGCCTTTGATATCGGAACCAATAAAATTTACGTAGCGGCAGGCTGATTGTCATAAATCGCGGAGGCGGTCCATATATATGTAGCGTAACAAAAAAATCGGAGGAGCGAATGATGAAACTGGAACAATTGAAAGAGAAAGTAAAGGGTTTTTGCCACAGAGTGGGCAAGCGCAATTTTATTATTTTCGGGGCGGTGCTCCTGATCGCGGCGGCGGTAACGGTAAACGTGGTGATTTTCGCGAAGGCGGATGACGACGGATACAACTATGATCAATCCGCGGGAATGTCCGCCGACGGAACGGCGGAAACCACGAGCGCAGCCGATACAGGCGCATCGAAGGATTCCTATTTTTCGGGAGTTCAGGTCAGCCGTCAGCGTACCCGTGATGAGGCAATCGAGGTTTTGCAGAGCGTGGTAGACAATGCGTCCTCCACGGAGACCGCAAAGAACGAGGCATTGGCGGAGATCAACAAGCTGGCGACCATTATGGCAACCGAGGCAAACATTGAAACCCTGATCGTGGCAAAGGGCTTTGAGGAGTGCGTGGCGGTGATCAGCGGCGAGGATGCCAGCATCGTCGTGAAGAGCGACGGACTGAACGCGGCACAGATCGCTCAGATCAACGAGATCGTTTACAGTGAGGCGGGAATCCGTCCTGTGAACATTACGATCATCGAGCGGTAAAAGCGGTCACGGATCGTATGCCTGTTTGCGAGAAGATTCACGTTTTTCCTACCGTGGGCATATGCTGTATTGCACCAAAAAAGTTGGCAGGAGGTATATGCCTATGAAAGATCGAAAGGATCCGATCGGGAACGGATCTGACGAAAAACGGGGAACGGCGGGAGCGTTGTTCGCGGCGGCAAACAGCGGGCGCGGCTTTGTCAGCTTCTATGACTCGGTATTTGGTAACGGAGATATCAAGAAAAAGTACATTATTAAGGGCGGTCCCGGTACAGGCAAAAGTAGCTTCATGAAGGAAATTGCTTCCTATGCGGAGAGTCGGGGCATGGAGGTGGAGTACTATCGCTGCTCCTCGGATCCCGACTCCTTGGACGGGATCATTCTGGACGGCAGAGAGGGACGGATCGCCATGCTGGACGGAACCGCCCCCCATTGTATGGAGCCCGAGCTGCCCGGCGCAAGAGATGAGATCATCAATCTGGGGGAATTCTGGGACGGAGAGAAGCTGGGGCAACGGTATAATGAGATCGTCTCCTTCGGCGCGCTGAAGGGCAATTGCTATCGCAAGGCATATCGCTTTCTCTCGGCGGCATCGGAGGTGGAGGAGATCAATCGTGCGTTGATTCTTCCCTTTGTTCGCGGGGAGAAAATGCGTGGGGCTGTAAGTCGACTTTTACGTACCGTCCCCAACGGAAACGGATTCCACGCGGGAACGGGGCTGGCAGATTCCATTGGTATGAAGGGAAGTGTGCGACTGGATACTTACGAGCGGCAAGCCAAGACGTTATACGTGATTGACGATTACTACGGTACGGGATCGCTGTTTCTCACCATGGTTCTGGAGGAGGCGGCACAGAAGGAATGTGACGTTCGGGTCTCCTATCAGCCGCTTCTGCCCTCCTTGCCTGATGCGGTGCTCTTCGTTCAGAGCGGCATCTGCTTCGTACTCGGGGAGCATAGCGATCGTGAGGCGGATGGGCGGATCAACATGAAGCGTTTTGTGGAGGCAGACGGCTTGACTACCATCAAGTCGGAATACCGCGTGAATCGCAGGCTGTACGAGGCATTGCTTGACTCGGCTACCGAGGCGTTGGCGGAGGCGGGACGGTATCATTTCGAATTGGAAAAGATATACGTTTCTTGCATGGATTTTGAGTCCGAACGGAAATTTACCCGTTCCTTCTGTCAACGGATCCGTTAAGCTTTTCATTGTTTTCGAGGCGTAGCCGTGAGGGGTATCTGCTCTCACGGTTACGCTTTTTTGTTGACAAACGGATCGAAGAATGGTATAATAAATGCGAGCATCAACAGAAGCAAGGAGGAAATCCCTATGCGAACAATCGGGAATATTTTGTGGTTGATTTTCGGGGGCTTGATCAGTACGCTTTGGTGGCTGCTGGCAGGCGTGCTTTGTTGCGTAACCATTGTGGGAATCCCTTTGGGAAAGCAGTGCTTTAAATTTGCGAGACTGACGTGGTCTCCTTTCGGAAAGCAGGTAAGCTACGGTGGAGGCACGGTTTCGTTGCTGGCGAACTTGGTTTGGTTAGTCTTTTGCGGTGTGCCTATGGCTTTCGTGGATTGCGTGATGGGGTTTGTGCTGTGCGTGACCGTTGTGGGAATCCCCTTCGGAATACAGCATTTTAAATTTGCTAAGCTGGATCTGATGCCCTTTGGCGCCTCGGTAAGAAAGCAATGAGAAAAAGTCAAGGAATTTATTTTTTTGAAATCCCTTGACTTTTTCTTTTGAACGTAGTATAATAACATATGTTATATAACGAATGTTATAAAGAGGTGAATGATGCCACCAAAAGAAAAGCTTGGAAAAGAAGAGATCGTAGCGGGCGCATTTGAGCTGTTGAGACAGAACGGGATCGAAGGCTTGAATGCCCGAGGGCTTGCCGCTTGTCTCGGTTGTTCTACCATGCCGCTGTTCCGACAGTTTGGGAGCATGGAGGAGATCCGCGTTGCCGCTATTGAACGAGCGATAGACTGTTACAACGGATATATTCGCAAAGGCTTGGAGGAGCCCTTGCCCTTTAAAGGAGTGGGAAAGGCGTATATCCGATTTGCCAAGGAAGAGCCCAGATTGTTTGAACTGTTCTTTATGAGCCCCAAGGGAAAATATCACGAATTGCCCGAGGCGGATCCCAATTATGAGACGGTAGCAAGCACGGCAAGTAAGGCGGTGGGAGGAACTTGCGCGGATGGAGAACGGATTTATCGGGAAATGTGGATATTTGTCCATGGGATTGCCACCCTGGTCGTCCTTGGAACCATGGAATTTGAAGAGGAAGAGATCGGCGAGATGCTGAGTGACGTATTCGGCGGATTGCGACGCGGAAAGGAAGAGAAGAAGGATGAGTGAGAAAAGACGAATTCTTGAAGTCAGCGAACTGTATAAAAGCTTCGGAGAAATTCAGGCGGTTCGCAACGTGAGCTTTGAGGTAAGGGAAGGGGAATTATTTGCCTTTTTGGGAGTCAACGGAGCGGGGAAAAGCACCACCATCGCTATGCTTTGCGGACAGCTCAAAAAGGATAACGGAGAGATTTTGATCGACGGATATACCATGGAAAATCATCCAAACGAGATCAAAAAAACGCTTGGCGTAGTATTTCAGCAATCGGTTCTGGACCGTCCCGTTTCGGTTAGGGACAATCTGGAAAGTCGGGCGGCACTGTACGGAATTTGGGGTCAGTCCTTTGAAAATCGATTGAAGGAGCTTTCCGCGTTATTGGAGTTGGACGGATTGCTGGATCGTCCCCTGGGCAAGCTGTCGGGAGGACAGAGAAGGCGGATTGATATTGCTCGCGCACTGCTGCACCAACCGAAGATCTTGATTTTGGATGAGCCTACTACGGGTCTGGATCCCCAAACAAGAAAAACAGTATGGAGAGTGGTAGAGCAGCTGCGCAAGACCGAGAACTTAACGGTGTTTCTTACAACTCATTATATGGAGGAAGCGGCGGATGCCGATTCCGTAGTGATTCTGGATAGCGGAGTTATCGTTGCCGAGGGAACACCGCTGGAGCTGAAAAACCGTTATACGGGAGATTTTATTACGCTTTACGGAGTTAGTGAGGGGCAAGTAAAAATGTTGGGATATCCCTGCGAGAAGATCCCGAACGCATGGCGGATTCGTGTTCCCAATACGGCGGCCGCAACGGAGTTGATCTTGTCACACCCCGCTGTTTTTGCCGATTATGAAGTCACCAAGGGGAAGATGGATGACGTATTTCTGTCTGTTACGGGAAAATCCTTGGGCGACAACGAAGAGAAAAGGGAAGGAGGACGAAAAAAATGAAGACCTTGTTTGTGATACTGAAACGAAATATCAAGCTGTTTTTTAAGGATAAGGGACTGTTTTTTACCGCCATGATTACTCCTGTGATCCTGCTGATCCTTTACGTTACCTTCCTTGAGAACGTATATTGGGATAGCTTTGAGATGTCGGTTCCCTCCGGAATGGAAATTTCCGAAACGATTATCGGTTCCGCTGTGGGCGGAGAACTGGTTTCCTCACTATTGGCGGTCTGCTGTGTAACCATTTCCTTTTGCTCCAATATGCTGATGGTGCAGGACAAGATCACGGGTGCCAGACAGGATATGATGATCACACCTGTCCGCGGGCAAACGCTGGCGTTCGGATATTATCTGTCCACATTGGCAGTTACTATGATCATCAGTCTGCTCGCCCTTGGCGGAGGAATGCTTTATCTTGCTGTCGCAGGCTGGTATCTGACCGTTACGGATATCCTTTTGCTGATTTTTGATGTATTTTTACTGGTCATGTTCGGTACTGCACTTTCCTCTATTATCAACTTTTTCCTTTCTTCGCAAGGGCAGATTTCCGCGGTGGGAACCATCGTTAGCTCGGGCTACGGTTTTCTTTGCGGTGCCTATATGCCGATTTCTCAGTTTCCGGAAGGCTTGCGGAGGGTGATCTCCTTTCTGCCGGGAACTTACGGTACTTCGTTGATCCGCAATCATGCCATGCGAGGTGCCTTTGAGGCAATGGAAGAGCAGGGAATTCCTCAAGAGGTGATAAGAGTGGTTCGGGATTCCGTAGATTGCAATCTTTATTTTTTTGATCACGCTGTCCCACTTTCCATGATGTATCTGATTCTTGGGGGCAGTATCGTCCTGCTTGTGGGAATATACGTTTTGCTGAACATTTTGAAACAGAAAAAAAGGTGATCCGAAAAATGGATCATTTGCCTTGCGGTCTGGTAGGAAATGGGGAAGAGAAGTCCTCGCCCGATGCCGCAAGGTAATATTTTTTCTTTTTTTGAAAAAATATTTTTTGAAACCCCTTGCTTTTTTAGATGGAGTATGATATAATTCTAAGAGCGGCAAGAAAACCGCGGAAATACGGGGAGATATATCGGCTTTGCCGATCAACCACGAAGTGGGGACATAACGGGGCTGACTCGAAAGCGGCTCACAATCGTCACTTTTATCTATCCGCAAACCCTTGAAACACTTCACTTTTTCGGGATTTTAAGTGCAGATTTTTCAGAGGTTGGTCGACAGTTTTCTATCAAAATTCCAAACCAAAATTTAATACGGAGAGATATCGAAGTGGTCATAACGGGGCTGACTCGAAATCAGTTTGTGCGCAAGCACACGAGGGTTCGAATCCCTCTCTCTCCGCCAAACGCGGCTAAGTCCGCATCTTAAGCCGCAAGGAAATCCTTGCGGCTTTTAAACTCAATGTAGAGAAAGGATTGGAAATAATGCGTAAAACAATTTTGGTAGTTCTTTTTCTTTTGTTTTTGTTTTCTCTATCTTCATGTAATGATAACAAATCAGATATGGTCTTTTCGGTAGAACCGCCTTGTTTAGATCATAAATTTGGAGATTGGACTATAATAACGGAGCCTACAACAAAAGCTGAAGGACTTAAACAACGAGTATGCCAAAACTGTGGATTCTTTGAAAACGAAAAAATTCCAAAAAATACAGTTTCATACAGCATCAACGAAAATGGAAACAAGGTATTGGAAGTTAAGATTCCGTTCAATCCCCACGAAGACAATCAAAATAATAATGTTACAGATACTTCTTCTCCTCCTATAAAAATTGTCATAGACGAATCTGAAAAGACAATTACAATCGAAGGAGATTCACTTCCCCCGAACACAACAATAGATGATGTCAAATCCAATATCGAGCAGACTTTAAAAGATAATAATATTATTTTAGATTCAGCTTTTGATTTTGATATTAAAATTCCGGGGTATGAAGATAACGAAGATCTCACGCCGTCACCATATTAACTGACACAAGGGCTACCACCACGGTAGCCCTTTCTCTATCCTTCCTTTACCCCAGCAACTCTCCAATCGCCTGAGCGGTCTCTTTTTTACTCGTACTATCGATATGGCTATAAATATTTGCCGTGGTTGCCATATCCGAGTGCCCGAGCCAATCCTGAATCATCTTCATCGGTATTCCCTTTGCGAGTAGCAAGGACGCGCAGGAGTGTCGCAACTCGTGGAAGCGTATGTCTCGCAATTTATTCTTTCTAAGTATTACCTTGAAGTGATTTGTAATGTAATCGGGATCGTAAAGTCTTCCGAGTGCGTCGGTACAAACGTAATCATCATACTCGTCAATATATGCTCTGCCCATTACTCGCTTCAGCTCCGTCTGACGCGCTTTTTCTTTCTTCAGTTCTTCCTCTATGAACGGAAGGAGCGGCATCGTTCTGAACGAGGATTTCGTCTTCATCACGTCGTATCCTTGCGGTCCGTTGTCTTCACTCAACACCTTGTGCTTGATCGATATCGTCTTTTCTATAAAGTCGATTGCCGACCACTTGATACCAAGCACTTCGCTTCGGCGAAGTCCGTAATAACACGCAAGCTTTATGATGAGATGCAGCTCGTCTTTCTCACTTACATCGAGCAATGTTTTTATCTCATCGGCGTTATAATAATCCGCGATAAATGGTTCTGCTTTTGGTCTGTCAGCTTGCTCTACGGGATTTGTTGGTATGATCTTTCGCTTCATTGCCGTCTTGAACGCAAGGTGCAGTACGGCGTGATATCTCTGCAAGGTTGAGCCTTTGAATCCGAGCTTATTCATCTCTTGATAGAAGCCGTTGATCTCGTCACCCGACAGTTCTTTTACCTTTATATGTAGCTTTTTAAAGTACGGAATCATCTTCGATTCAATGTAATTTTTGTATCCCTCATATGTGGAAGCGGAGACGTTCATTTTGTGACTCTCTAC
>JAFTPX010000002.1 GCA_017463065.1 Clostridia bacterium | reverse complement strand
GTCTCGCATACGCTCGACAGCTCCCTCCGAGAGGGAGCCTCTTTTTAAGTCCCGACCTACGTTCGAAAACAACTTGATTCCTCGCTTCGCTCGGATAAATGAACCGAGCATAGCTAATGCTTTTTATCCACATCGGCACAGTCGATGGTTCTTATATACAAAAGAAGTGGGTATTTGCCAAACAAGGCAAATACCCACAGAGTTATTCAGCTTTTCAGCAGTTTTTCTCAAATACCGCTCTCATATTTTGCAGTTTTTCATCCGCCTCGGCGCGAGTGGGCGCTACGATGCAGAAATAGAACTTACACTTAGGCTCGGTACCGCTGGGACGAACCGCCACCCAACTACCGTCCTTCATAATAAAGCGAAGCACGTCAGAGTTCGGGAAGCCCGCATCCATCATTTTTTGAGACGCATAGTCCTCCATCTCAAGCACCTCGATGTCGCCAACCTTCTTGGGGGGATCGTTTCTCAATCCGTTCACCAAAGAGGTGATCTTCTGGGCACCATCCAGTCCCTTGAAGGTGAAGTTGTCCAATGCATCCAGGAAAAATCCATATTTTGCGTACAGATTTTCCAACGCATCGATCAGGGTCATGCCCTTGGAGTTGTAATAAGCGGCGGACTCACAAAGCATCATTGCCGCCTGCACCGCATCCTTATCGCGAACACAGTCGTTGATCAGGCAACCGTAGCTTTCCTCGTAACCGAATACGAAGGTCTTATCTCCTGCCAGCTCATGCTGATAGATCTTGTCACCGATAAACTTAAAGCCCGTCAAGGTCTTTTCCACGCTGACACCGTAATCCTCGCAAATTCTGTCGCCCAGATCGGAGGTCACGATGGTGTTGAACATGACACCGTTAGCGGGCAGAGTTCCCTGTACCTTACGCTGAGCAAGGATGTATTCCAGCAAAACAGCCGCAGACTGGTTGCCCGTCATTCTAACGTAATCACCCTTGTGCTTCACGGCAACGCCCAAGCGGTCACAATCGGGGTCGGTGGTAATTACAATATCCGCATTGGTACGCTTCGCGTACTCCAAGGCAAGCACATAAGCTTCCGCCGTTTCGGGGTTGGGATTCAATGTCTTACTGAATTCGGTATCAGGAACACATTGCTCCTCTACAGGAATGACCTGATAGCCCAGTCGATCCAAAACGGTTCTGACGGGAACGTTACCCGTGCCGTGCTGAGGAGAATATACAATCTTAATTTTACTCTTGTCGATATCGGGCTGAAGTGCCACACCCATAACGGTTTTATAATAGGTCTCGTCAACGGAGGAATCCAAGAGTACGATCAAATCTCCCGCCTCCGCCTTTGTCAAGGACTTCACGGACAACGGATCCTCGATCTTGGAAATTTCCTCTACTACCTTATCATTTACGTCTGGAACCAGCTGACAGCCTCTTTCGTCATACAGCTTATAGCCGTTATATTCGGGAGGATTATGGGAGGCGGTAATCACCACTCCGCCAAACGCGTTCAATTCCCGTACGGCAAAGGACAGCTCGGGCGTGGGACGCAAAGAATCAAACAAATACGCCTTGATTCCGTTGGCAGCCAAAACTCCCGCCGTTTCCTCTGCAAATTCCACACTGAAGCGACGGTTGTCGTGAGCAATCACAACGCCTCTCGCACAGGCATCCGCTCCCGCTTTCTTTATGTACTCGGCGTAACCCTTGGTTGTTTTACGAATCATATACTTATTGATTCGATTGGTTCCCGCACCGATCACACCGCGCAGACCGCCCGTGCCAAATGCCAGATCACAGAAAAACCGTTCCTTGATCTCCTGATCGTTCTCCGCAATGCTTTGCAGCTCTGCCTTGGTTGCCGCATCGGTATTTGCGTTTTCACACCACTGTTGATATTTGATCTGATAATTCATTTCCGCACCTCACAATTTATTTGGTATTTACATTATACATGATTTTTAGGTAAAAATCAATACATAAATCGCATTTTTTAAAAAAAATCCGTCTATTTTGTTCGACAATTGATCTTAATCTTTTGTGTTTTTGTATTTATATTGAAAATTTTAAAAAAAGTATTGACAATTTGAAAAAACTATGGTAATATATTAATGCTTTAATAAAGTAAAGTGCTAAAATACACTTTGCATCAATCTAACAATGCCGCAATGCGGCGGGAGGTATTATCATGAAAAAAATTCTTTGTTTGACACTGGCGCTGATCATGTGTCTGTTCGCTCTGGCTTCCTGTGGTAAGGAAGAACTGCAGTTCGGTAAAGAATACCGTGCTCTGTCCGGTCAGATGGACGTTCTGCTTCAGCTGAAGTCCAAGTCCATTGACGTTGGCGTAATGGACAGCATCATGGCCGGCTACTATATGAGTCAGGATACCGATTACTCGGGCTCCTTGATGATTGTTGAAAACCTCGATCTCTCCACAGAGCAATACGGTATCGCGGCAAGAAAGGGCAGCGGTCTGGCGAAGAAGATCAACGAAGCGCTGATCGACCTTGCAAAGGCAGGAACTGTTGAGGAGCTGGCAACGAAGTACGGCATTGCATCCGAGCTTTGCATCGATAAAAACGCAACCATCGCTCCCCTCACCGAGGCAGAACAGGCAGACTGGAACTACATCGTTGCACAGGATAAGTTTATCGTTGGTTACACCCTGTTCGCTCCTATCGCATACAAGGATGATAACGGTGTCCTGATCGGCTTTGACATTGAACTGGCAAAGGCTGTTGCCCAAAAGCTCGATCTGAACGTTGAGTTCCAAGAGATCGAATGGGACGCAAAGGAAGCTTTGCTGAACAGTAAGAGCATTGACTGCATCTGGAACGGTATGACCATTACCGAGGAAAGACTTGCCAATATGGAAATCTCCATTCCCTACCTGAACAACAAGCAGGTTGCGGTCATCCGCATAGAAAACAAGGACAAATACACCACCACGGATAGCATGTCCGATGCCATCGTGGGTGCTGAGGCAGGTTCTGCAGGTGAGTCCTGTGTCGTTATTGCTAACGAAAAATAAGAGCATCTGAAAGAAACGGATCAACATGCTTTTTCTTAACGTTACTCTTGAACTGCTGGAAGGTCTGTTATATACTTGTTTAATCTTTGGCGTAACTCTGATAACCGCACTTCCGCTCGGTCTTCTGATCGCCTTTGGCTCCAAGTCCAAAATCAAGCCGATCAGTATGATCACACGAGCGTTCGTGTGGATTATCAGAGGTACGCCTCTGATGTTGCAGATCATCTTTTTCGACTTGGGACCGGGTCTTGTTGCCGCTTCCCTGTCAAAAAGCTTTGGAATCGATCTTCCCTTCGTCGTGCGGGAGGTATGGCAGCACTTACTCATGGTTTGTGTTGCTTTTACCATTAACTACGCTTGCTATTTCTCAGAGATCTATCGCGGAGGAATTCAGAGTATTCCCGTCGGTCAGTACGAAGCCGCAAGCGTGCTCGGCATGACCAAATCCCAAACCTTTTTTAAGGTCATCTTTCTGCAGGTTGTGAAGCGAATCATCGCCCCCATGTCCAATGAAATCATTACTTTGGTCAAGGATACGGCTTTGGCAAGCGTCGTCATCCGTCTGGATCTGTTTACCGTCGCCCAAGGTATTGTCAATACCAAGGCAATCCTATGGCCCATTTTCTACGCAGGCGTGTTCTATCTTCTGATCAACGGTCTTTTGACCGTTCTGCTCGGAAAATTCGAGAAAAAACTCAGTTATTTTAAGGTGTAAACATGAAGTTTTTTGAAGTACATAATATTACGAAAAGCTTTGGAAAAAACGAGGTTTTGAAGGGCATTGATTTTTCCTTGGAAAAAGGAAAGGTTCTTTCCATTATCGGTTCCTCGGGAAGCGGAAAAACCACCCTGCTCCGTTGTCTGAATTTTTTGGAAACGCCCGACACGGGAACCATGCGTATCAACGGAGAAACCATCTTTGATGCGCAGGCGTGGAAAGAAAAAACGGTAAAAGAGGCTGAAATCCGTCAGCACCGCCTGCATTTCGGACTGGTGTTTCAATCCTTCAATCTCTTTCCCCAATACAACGTATTGGAGAACATCACGCTGGCACCGAAATTACGTTTGAAGGAAAAAAAATTATCTAAAGAGGAGCTTGCCAACCAGACCCAAGCAATCAACGAAAAGGCGAAGGCATTGCTGGAAAAGGTCGATCTGACCGCAAAGGCACTTTCCTATCCTTGCGAGCTTTCGGGCGGTCAGCAACAGCGTGTGGCGATCGCCCGCGCTTTGGCGCTCTCCCCAGACGTGCTCTGCTTTGACGAGCCAACCAGTGCGCTTGACCCCGAATTGACGGGAGAGGTTCTGCGCGTCATCCGTGATCTGAAGTCCTCCGATTGTACTATGATCGTGGTCACTCACGAGATGGAATTCGCGAAAAACGTATCGGACGAGGTCATTTTTATGGCAAACGGTGTTATTGAGGAGCAAGGCACTCCCACTGATATTTTCGAAAATCCGAAATCGAAGCTGACCCAAGCCTTTCTCAACAAATCGCTGGAAGTGTTTTGAACAAAGCTAAAGGGTGTTGCTTAAGCAACACCCTTTTTGTTATTTGATCGATCAACTGCCGCAACCGCATTTGCCGCCGTTATTATGATCTCCTCTGGGAGAAGTATAACTGGGCGGGCAAAATTCCGACGTGGGAAATGCCATGCTACGGAACACGGTGCAAGGATTGTCATCCTCTGTGGACACACATTCCTTATCGGGCACGCAATACTCGGTAGCTTGGATCAGATACTGTGCGGGACGCACGATTCTGACCACCGAGAACAAGCCGAGAGAGACGGTCAGATATCGTCCGTCGCTATCGTTCAGGATACCGTTCAAGCGTGAAGAAACACCGTCGGGAATATCCCCCGAACAACAACAACAACAGCAGCAGCAGGGATCCTCTGCCTCATGCACCTTGGCGTTGAGAATAATGGGATCCACCACCTCCACGATGGCGATGGGAACGTTTTTGGTGGAGCAGCAGGGCTCGGGAACCGCGCAATAATCCGAGGTGTCGGGACTGCTCTTGAAGATGCTGACGTTGCTTTCGCTTCCGTACAGAATAACCTTCTTTTCCAGCACGGCTACGCCTTCAAATTCCTGACTCCGACCGCCGCACAGGCAAGCCTCAAATACGATCTTCACATAGAACTTGATGGTAACAGAATAAAATCCTCTGTTAAATCTTACCGGATCAATACCAATGTATGTCCAAGAAATACAAGCGCTTTTGGCGCGGATATTTGTGGTATGCTCCAGAATATCGTTCCCGAAATCGGTCAGCAATACCTTTACATCCTCAAAGCAATCTCTGTCTCGGCAGGAGTCCAGAATGCGGTTGGTCTCAATGCAAACCATTTCCGATCTTGCCGAATTTTTATCAGAATTGACACAAGAAAATCTGTTATCTGACATAGGATCATTTTCCTCCTAAAATTGTGATAGAAGCAATTGCTTCCTTTCTCTATCAGTATATGTGGAAAAACATTTTTTGACAATAAATGATAGAAGCTCAAATTCAAAAAATAAAAATATATTTTGCTTAACCACTTGAAAAAAACGCAAAAATGTATTAAAATATATAATATATACAGTGATATTGTTTTTAGTGAGGATAGTATGAATAAAATCGGTTTTGACAATAACAAATATATTCAGTTGCAATCTCAAAAAATTCAAGAAAGAATCTCCAGCTTTGGCGGCAAGCTGTATTTGGAGTTCGGCGGCAAGCTGTTTGACGACTATCACGCCTCCCGTGTTCTCCCCGGATTTCAGCCTGACAGTAAGATTCGAATGTTACTGAGCATGAAGGAAGATGCCGAAGTCATCATCGTCGTATCCGCCACCGCCATTGAGCAAAACAAGATGCGCGGTGATCTGGGTATCACCTATGATATGGATGCCCTTCGTCTGATCGATACCTTTGGGGAGATCGGCATTGACGTGGGGGGCGTTGTCATTACTCAGTATATGCACCAATCTGCGGTTGATACCTTTATCAAGCGTCTGGAAAATCTGGGCATCAAGGTTTACAGGCACTATCACATCGCAGGCTATCCCACCAACGTACGCAAAATCGTCAGCGAGGACGGCTACGGAAAAAACGATTATATTGAGACAACCAAATCCTTGGTGGTGGTCACCGCCCCCGGTCCCGGTAGCGGTAAGATGGCGGTATGTCTCTCTCAGCTATATCACGATCATCTGAGGGGCATCAAAGCGGGGTACGCAAAATTTGAAACCTTCCCCGTTTGGAATCTTCCCCTGAAACACCCTGTCAATATGGCGTATGAGGCGGCGACCGTAGATCTGAACGACGTTAACATGATCGACCCCTTCCATCTGGAAGCTACGGGTATTACCACCGTCAATTATAACCGTGACATTGAAATTTTCCCCGTTTTGAAAGCGATCTTTGAGAAGATCTACGGAGAATGCCCCTATAAATCCCCCACGGATATGGGTGTCAATATGGCGGGATACTGCATCACCGACAACGACGTGGTCTTTAAAGCCTCCAAAATGGAGATCGTCAGACGGTATTACGATACCCTGAACCGCAAGCGAAACGGTCTGGCGGATGCCAATGAGGTCTATCAGGCAGAGCTGATCATGAACCAAGTCGGCGTAGACGTCAATTTCCGTCAAGTAGTCAAATACGCGTTGGCAAAGGCAGAGGAAACAGGAGAAGCCGCGGCAGCCATTGAGTTACCAGACGGAACCGTTGTAACGGGAAAGACCTCCAACCTAATGGGTCCCTCAGCCGCCGTATTGATGAATGCGCTGAAGCATTTGGGCGGCATCAACCCCGAATTTTTGTTGCTTCCGCCCGTGGTCATTGAGCCCTTGCAGAAATTAAAGATTGAAAATCTCGGCAATCAAAACCCCCGTCTGCACGCCGATGAGATTTTAATCGCACTGGCAATCTCGGCAACCACCAATCCCATGGCAGCTTTGGCAATGGAGCAGCTTCACAAGCTGAAGGGCTGTCAGGCTCACGTGAGCGTCAGTGTCTCCAACGTGGACAAGACCATTTACCGCAAGCTCGGCATTGATCTGACTTACGAGCCTGTCTACGAATCCAAGAAATTTTATCACAAATAACAACAAAACTCCTTTCCGACCATCGGTCAGAAAGGAGTTTTTTATTATTTCTTTGCTGAAATATACTCGTCAATGGCTTTGGCTGCAATCTTGCCCGCTCCCATTGCCGAAATCACGGTAGCGGCACCTGTTACCGCATCTCCGCCCGCAAACACGCCCTCTCGGGTAGTTGCGCCTGTGAATTCCTCTACAATGATTCCACCGCGGCGGTTGACCTCCAGTCCATCCGTCGTCATTTTGATCAAAGGATTGGGAGAGGTTCCGATCGACATAATGACCGTATCCACCTCTAAAAGGAATTCACTTCCCTCTACGGGAACGGGACGGCGGCGACCGCGCTCATCAGGCTCGCCAAGTTCCATTTGAATACATTGAATTCCCGTAACGAAGCCGTTTTTCGGATCTCTCTTATCATCTGGATTCTCATAACCGAAGATTTCAACGGGATTGGTCAAAAGCTTGAAATCAATTCCTTCTTCGATCGCATGCTCCACCTCTTCTCGACGGGCAGGCAATTCCTCCATGGAACGACGGTATACGATATATACCTTTTCCGCACCCAAGCGAAGTGCGGTTCTTGCCGCATCCATGGCAACGTTTCCGCCACCCACGACGGCAACCTTTCCGCCCTTCATGATTGGCGTTATGGGATTCTCACGGTATGCCTTCATCAAATTAGAGCGAGTCAAAAATTCATTTGCCGAATAAACACCCTTATAGGATTCTCCCGGGATTCCCATAAAGTTGGGCAGTCCCGCTCCCGATCCGATAAATACCGCCTCGTACCCCTTCTCAAACAGCTCGTCCACCGTCAAGGTCTTACCGATTACCATGTTGGTTTTGATTTCCACACCCATGGCAATCAGATGATCCACCTCTTTTTGAACGATAGACTTGGGGAGACGAAACTCTGGGATTCCGTAAACCAGCACACCGCCCGCAGCGTGAAGTGCCTCAAAAACGGTAACCTGATAGCCCTTTTTGGCAAGATCCCCAGCACAAGTCAAGCCAGAAGGGCCCGCACCCACTACGGCAACCTTATGACCGTTCGATGGCTCTGTAACGGGCAATTCGGTAGAATGGGCGTTATGCCAGTCCGCTACGAATCGTTCCAGACGTCCGATTCCAACCGACTCTCCCTTGATTCCTCTGACACATCGGCTCTCGCACTGGGTCTCCTGAGGACATACTCGTCCGCAAACGGCAGGCAAGCTGGAGCTTTGACTGATGATCTGATACGCACCCTCAAAGTCCACTTCCTTAATCTTCGCGATAAATTCGGGGATATGTACGTTAACGGGACAGCCCGCCACGCACGGCATATTCTTACAATTTAAGCAACGAAGCGCCTCGTCGATGGCAGTCGCCTCGTCATATCCCGTGGCAACCTCGTCAAAATTACGGGCACGGACAAAGGGCTCCTGAGAAGGCATTGGGTTCTTTTTCATGCTCATGTTTGGCATTGTCATTTCTCCTCCTTCTCCGCAAAGAGATTACAAGCTTCCTCGTAAGCATGTCGCTCAAACTCACGATATATACTTCCCCGAGACATTGCCTCGTCAAAATCCACTTCATATCCGTTAAAATCGGGACCGTCCACGCAAGCAAATTCTGTCACGCGCTTTCCGTCGCGGCACAAGGTCAGACGGCATCCGCCGCACATTCCCGTTCCGTCAATCATAATGGGATTCATAGAAACGGTACAAGGAATTCCAGTAGGACGTACCGTCTCCACCACAAATTTCATCATAATCAGAGGCCCGATGGTAATAACCTCGTCGAAGGTCTCTCCTGCAGCAAACAGCTCCCGCAACGGCATACAAACGTTCCCTTGCTTTCCGTAAGACCCATCGTCGGTCATAACGATCAGGCGAGCCGATGCCGCTTGAAATTCCTCCTCAAGAATCAGAAGATCCTTGGAGCGGAAACCGATTACCGAGGTGACCTCACAGCCAAGCTCATGCAATTTCTTAGCAATGGGAAGCGCGATAGCGCATCCTACGCCGCCGCCCACAATGCAAACCTTGTGAAGATTCTCCACCTTCGTTTTCTTGCCCAGCGGTCCGACAAAATCGGAGATTGCTTCTCCTTCCGCTTTTTGATTCAGTTTCGCCGTAGTTGCCCCCACGACCTGAAAGATGATTGTAATGGTTCCTTTGACTCTGTCATACCCCGCAATGGTCAGAGGAATTCGTTCCCCCTCCTCGTCCACACGAAGAATAATGAACTGTCCCGGCTCTGCTTTTGCCGCTACAAAGGGTGCCTCGATTTCCATGAGGGTAACCGTTGGGTTTAATTCTTCTTTTTTTAAAATCTTATACATTTAATTTCTTTTCACTCCTCGGAGTTGATCCCCAAAATACTCTATAAATATGTATTGCACCTCAAACAAGTTGATTGAGGTGCAAATACAAGATATAGAATTCGGATTAGTTACCCGTCAGCTTTGCGATTTCATCCGCAAAGTTCTCTTCTCTCTTCTGGATGCCCTCGCCCTTTTCAAAGCGATAGAATCCGGTTACGGTAATATTGCCGCCCAGCTCCTTCGCGGTAGCGTCAACATACTGACCAACCTTCATATCGTCATCCTTAACATATGCCATATCAAGCAGGCAGTTGTTGTCGTAGAACTTGCTGATACGACCCGTAACCATCTTTTCGATGATCTGAGGAGGCTTCTTTGCGTTTGCGGGATCGTTTGCAATCTGCGCCATCAAAATTGCCTTTTCCTCTTCAATAACGGAAGTGGGAACGGACTCCTTGTTCAAATAAGGAGTGGGGTATGCGCCAACCTGCAGAGCGATGTTCTTCGCGAATGCGGCGAACTCGTCCTTAGCGGCAATAGCCTCATCAGCATCAAAGGAAACGATAACACCAATGGTACCGGTTCCGTGAATATAGGTGCTGGTCAGACCCTCAGCAATAACGAAACGACGGATGCTGATCTTTTCGCCGATGACGAAAATCATTTCCTTCAGCTTCGCGTCAACGGTTGCGGAACCGTCAATGTAGTCCGATGCCAGCAGAGCGTCTACGTCCGCGGGCTTGTTTGCGATGATGGTCTTGAGCAGGTTCTTAACAAACTCCTGGAAGGAAGCGTTCTTCGCAACGAAGTCGGTTTCAGAGTTAACCTCGATCATTGCGGTAACGTCGCCCTCTTTCATGATGTCAACGATGCCGTCTGCCGCAATTCTGGTTGCAGCCTTTGCTTCTGCCTTCAGCTCACCTCTCTTACGGAGGATCTTGATTGCTTCTTCTACGTCACCGTTTGCTTCTACCAGTGCCTTCTTGCACTCCCTCATACCGATACCGGTCTTTGCGCGCAATGCAGCAACGTCTTTTGCAGTAATATTTGCCATGATTTTTGTTGTCCTTTCAGAAAATATTTTTATCCGAAATTATTCAGCGTCTGCCGCCTCTTCGGTTGCTTCCTCAGCAGCCTCTTCCATCTGCTCGCCCTGCTTGCCTTCGATGACAGCATCAGCCAGCGCGGAGGAGATCAGCTTAATCGCGCGGATTGCGTCATCGTTACCGGGGATGATGTAGTCAGCGTCGTCGGGATCGCAGTTGGTGTCAACGATTGCAACAACCGGAATACCCAGCTTCTTTGCCTCAAGAACAGCATTCTTTTCCTTCTTGGGGTCAACAATGAAGATTGCCGCGGGCAGCTCTTCCATGGTCTTGATACCGCCGTAGTTCTTCTGCAGGTCAAAGATTTCCTTCTGCTTTGCGGCAACTTCCTTTTTGGGAAGCAGATCGAAGGTTCCGTCCTCCTGCATCTTTTCCAGACTGTTCAGACGACCGATGGAACGCTTGATGGTCTTAAAGTTGGTCATCATTCCGCCGGGCCAACGAACGTTTACGTAGTACATTCCGCAACGGGTTGCTTCCTCTTTGATCGCGTCAGCAGCCTGCTTCTTGGTACCAACGAACAGAACGTTTCCGCCCTGAGCGGCTACGTCACGTACGAAGTTGTACGCCTCATCAAACTTCTTAACGGTTTTCTGAAGGTCAATGATGTAGATACCATTTCTTTCGGTGAAGATGTACTCCTGCATTTTGGGGTTCCATCTTCTGGTGTGGTGTCCGAAATGAACACCTGCTTCGAGAAGCTGTTTGATAGAGATAATAGACATATTTCATGTCCTCCTTCGGTTTTTCCACCACATCGCACAGCGATTTTATTGCCAAATGACAACACCGCATCGCCCCTTGCAAATGTGTGTGTATTTTATATTTTGCGTCAACATCTCCACATCAACGCAATTGAAAAAATTATACCATATTTTTTGTAATCTCGCAACACTATTTTTTGCTATTTACAAAATGTTTACAATTAAAAATAGTTATTTCTCCATCCTTTTTTATTTTTTGAGGATGTGCCTCCTTCCGACGGGCTCAAGCGAACCAATATGGCATCTTCTCCGATACATTCGATCTTCCCCCACGGGATCATAAGATCGTTGGCGTGACTCAATCCCAAAAAGCCACTGGGACGGGAAACAATCAAACCCGTGATCTTGCCGTCAAAAACGTTGAACTCAAAATCCACGGGGCAACCGAGACGTGTCCCGTCGCAAAGATTAATCACTTCCTTTTCCCGCAAATCGCAGGTACTGAATCGTTCCATAACAAAACAAACTCCTTTGCATACAAATATCCACTATACTGTATGCAAAGGAGCTTTTCCGTTATTCAATTTCACGCCCGTCTCTTTTTCATCCGCTTGGGCAAAAATGCCATCAAGAAAGAAAACAAGGCAGACGGCAAAAGCGCAAAGGCGAAATAGGACAGTGATGGTACGGATTCCACACCGAACACCGCGCCAAACTCCGACCAGACGAAGCAAAGGAGCAAAAACAGAACCGAAAGTGCCACGTCAAGGATCAGGAGCTGATTCCGATAGATTTTTTGATCCGATACGCCATCCAGATAAATGAAGACCAGAGCACAAAGATGGAGCAAGACGATCCCAATCAAGGAAATCTCTGCTTTATCGTGATACAGACCGTCCAGAGCGATCCAGCCAAACAGCTCGGGAAGGATCAACAGCGCACCGCTTGCGCTCAGCGCAGCAATCAGCAAAATTGGGTCGCCGCGAAAAAACGACCTCATGGTTGTGCATTGATCGTACCGTTTGAAAGAACTCCGACGGACGCCCTGTTTTTTGCCCATAAAGATGAAAAACGCAAACAGATCCATTACACATCCAAAAAGAACGATGTGTCTGGCGTCCAAGGCTTCTTTGCCCAAAAGAATTGGGATCGCCACCGTCAACAACCGAATGAGTTGCGTGCATACCATATACCGCAAGAAATCGGAAAGATTGCGATATACGGTTTGAACACTCGTTACCGCCAACGTCAAGGAAGCCAGTCCTCCCTTTCCGCCCGACGGACGTGGGATCAGACAGTCTGCCCGTTCCTTCACCGTTTGGGTACAGGACAGACTGTTTTGGTGTCCCGCCACCTCTTTGGTATGAATTTCCTCATCCAAATATCCGATGGGACTCGAATGGACGGGAGCGCAGGTAATAAAGCTATCCGCTTTTTGGGCAATACGAAAGGCATCCTCCGTAAACCCAACCGCAATCACTCGCTTCCCTTGGGAATGAGCACACTCGATCAACTGAAGAATATCCTCCTCATTGAACTCCGAATACATTCGGATCTTGCCGAACTGTTCGGTGAGCGGCACCATATGACTCACGAACTCCTTTTTGGCGAAGCAACGCGCGGCAAATCCTTGCTTGGGAATGGTAGGAGCGTCAGACAGATTGCGATGAAAGGCGATTACACGGCAACCGAGCTTTTCCAATCGAGACACGTTGCGTGTCAGATTGGGATCCACTCCCTCCCGCAGACTCAGCATACCGACGAAACACGCATGAGCGGCTGACATTTGCCCCTCGGACAAGGAGAAAAAGATCGGGCATTGATCCGACGTCTCATAGTGATTCCAAATCTGCTCCAAGCGCTGGATCCCTTCGATACTCAGTGGCTGGCGGACTCCGCCAATCATGGCAAATTCACAGGAGCGAAGCAAGGTCAAAGAGCGAGACACGTGCAAAGTAAACGGTCTTCCTTGATCCGTGAAGCAAACCATTTCCGCGGACGTCTCTAAATTTCCAACGGAATAGGACAAAATGGAGCATCGGATCCGCAAGGCGCCTTCGTCTACGCCGCTTTTGCGAACAAATTCCTCCATGGCTTTAAAATAATTTCCCGCGCCGCTGACACCTGTCGTCAGGGTTCTGGTCGCCGCCGCGTGATACAGGGCAACCTGTTCGGAAAAGCATTTCGCCGATGGAGTCAACGTACGGTAATTCCGAATCTCCCCCTCCGCACAGACGGCATCTTGAAAATGAAGGATTCCGTCCGTCAAGACGCAACCGTCCAGCAAAAAGACGTAGTCGGCATCCGCAAGCTTATCAAAAGCTTCCACCGATCGAAAAACTGCCGCATGAGGCGCGCTCATCAACCGACGGATCTGATACGTGTAAAACAAGCGAAACAAGGTAACCGTCATCTGAGACGCGGTGGTCGCCACAATCGACAATGCCACGAGAAACGCCGACGACAGCAGAACCGTTCCGCCATCCAGATGACTGAACAGCAAGCTGATCAGGCTGAATGGAAGCACCGCCAACAAAAAAATCATGTTCAGTTTTGAGAAATTCTTTTTTAACCGCTTCAGCACCCCTGGAGCCTTTTCGGAAAAGGGCGAAACAATTCCTCCCGTCATGGCGCCAAGATAGGTATAGGTTCCAACCGCCGTTACGATGGCTCTGGCACTTCCCTTCTCCACAATCGATCCCGCGTGAATCATATTTACCATTTCCTCGGCACGAAATTCGTTGGGACCGACGTGTCCCTCCGCCATTTTTTCCAAGGAGACGAACCTCTCCCGATCCAACCGCATCCGCACACGCAAGCCGTCGGAATTCACCAATCTCGCATCACAGCAGATCACGTCTCCCTCTTCCACCAGAATGACGTCTCCCGTCACCACCGATCGGAAATCAACATGGAATAGTTTTCCATTGCGAATAACCTTAACAATCGGATAAAAACATGAATGCAGCACTTCCTCCGTCCGCTTTCCCCGATAATAGAACCACCATGCCACAATCAAATTTCCCGCCGTTAGAATCAGAACGGTCATTCCGCTTCGGAATTCTTCAAAAAACAAAGAAACGATTGCCGCCAGCAGCAACAAAATCAAAGAAAAATCGGAAAGCAAATCCATCAGCAACGAAAGCGGTGATTTGCGCGGTATGTAAAACAAGCTTCCCGCCGTCCGATCGATACGAGAACGAGCCGCCTTACGGGAAAGCCCCGAGGCGGCATTGGTTTTCAATTTTTTCTCAATTTGTTCGATTTGAAGCTTAAACCATTTGTCGTTCATTTTCAAATACACTCAACAACCAATTTGTTGTCTTTCTTCGAATATTTTAAGGCAATACCCGCAATGCTTCTCGTATAGTCCGAAACGATATGCTCGGCGATCAGATCCTCTACGTGACTGCGGATAAACCGCCGCATATTCCGAGCCCCAAACTTGTAGGAGTAGGAATTTTTCGCAATATAGTCCACGGAGGGCTGAGAATAGGTGAACAGAATGTTTTTCTCCGCGAGGGCGGCTTTCAATTCATCCAACATTATGCAAGCGATCTTACCAAAATCCGCTTCCGACAAAGAACGGAAGGTGATAATCTCATCCACGCGGTTAATAAACTCGGGACGCAAGAAGGAAGACAATGCCTTCATGGTTTTATCGCTGTCCCCACGCCCTTCATTGACTGAAAATCCTACCGTAGCGGCGGCATGATCGGAGCCCGCGTTCGTGGTCATCACCAGAACCGTATTTTCAAAGTTTACGGTTTTTCCGTGAGAATCGGTAATTCTTCCGTCATCCAGAATCTGCAACAAAATATTCAAGACGTCGGGGTGCGCCTTCTCGATCTCGTCGAACAACACCACGGAATACGGGCGGCGGCGAATTTTTTCGGTGAGCTGTCCCGCCTCGTCATATCCCACGTATCCTGGAGGCGCTCCAATGATTCTGGACACCGAGTGCTTTTCCATAAACTCGGACATATCCAACCGAATCAAGGTCTCGGGAGAATGGAACAGGTCAGCGGCAAGGGTCTTGACCAGCTCGGTTTTTCCCACACCCGTCGGCCCCGCAAAGATAAAGGAAACGGGCTTCCGCTTATAAGAAATTCCCGCGCGGTTTCTTTTGATCGCTCTGGCAACCGCCTCCACCGCTTCGTTCTGTCCGATAATTCTTTGTTTCAGACGGGTCTCCAGCTTATCGATCTGCTCGTATTCATTTTCGGTAATATCCGTAGCGGGAACACCCGTCCAAACCTCAATGACAGACGCGATATCCGCCTCCCGCAAGCATACCGCCGCGCAAGAAGGCTCCAATTCCTTCAACCGTTCCGAAAGCTTAATCTCTTGTGCCTTGATCTCGGCAATCTCCTCGTAGCATTTCCGAGCTTCCTTTTCCTCCGAGGGAGGATTGCTTTCCAAGCCTTCCCGTTTTTCCTTCAGCACAAACAAATTCTCGCGAATCTCCTGCGCCTCATTCAGAACGGAGCTGGTCAGGGACAGCTTGGATGCCGCCTCGTCCAACAAGTCGATGGCTTTATCGGGCAAATACCGATCGGTAATATACCGCTCCGACAGAACGACGGCTCGGCGCACCACGGCATCGGGAATGCGAATAGAATGAAATTCCTCGTAATAGTGCTTGATTCCCTCCAGCATGGCAATGGTTTCATCAATGGAGGGTTCATTAACGGAAACTGGTTGGAAGCGACGCTCCAGCGCGGAATCCTTTTCAATATATTTCCGATATTCATTGAGGGTGGTGGCACCGATAATCCGCACCTCTCCGCGGGACAAGGCGGGCTTCAAAATATTTGCGGCATTGACACTTCCCTCCGCATCTCCCGCGCCTACGATATTATGCACCTCATCGATTACAAGGATCACGTTTCCTGCTTCCTTGACCTCGTTCAGCAATCCGAGAATTCTGGACTCAAACTGTCCGCGGAACTGGGTTCCCGCTACCAACGCGGTCAGATCCACCAGATAAATCTGCTTCCCCTTCAGCTTATACGGCACGTCGTTATCGGCGATTCTTTGCGCCAATGCCTCCGCAATTGCCGTTTTCCCCACACCCGGCTCACCGATCAAGCAAGGGTTGTTTTTCTGGCGACGGCACAAAATCTGGATCACACGCTCCAGCTCCCGATCCCGTCCGATGATGCGATCCAGCTTACCGTTTGCCGCCCGTCTGGTCAAATTGCGGCAATAGGTATCCAAAAACTTATATTTTTTCTTGGGAGCATCCCCAGAGGAGGCTTTCTTCCCCCCTTTTGCGGGATTGCCCTCCTGCTTCCACGGCACACCGCCGTCCTTAAACAGCTGAGGAAGATCAATGGCAGGCGCACCGCCCTCCTCCAAATCATCGTTCTCAGAAGGAAGATTCTGCGATTCGCTGATAAAGTTATTGATCTCATCCTCCATATTATCCAGCTGATCGGGAGAGATTCCCATCTGGTTCATCATATTCCCCAGCATATTGTCCACGGGAATCCCCAGCTCACGGGCACATTTGATACAGAGTCCTTCTCCGATCTTATTCCCGTTTTCAATTTTATTTACAAACACAACCGCCACTCGTTTGTGGCATTTCGAACACATTACCATAAGTTATTGCTTTCTTGCAGTAAAAAATGCTTTTACTGTTCCTTTCGCATTTTTAAGAGAGTTCCCTTGTTGATTTCCTCATGCTTCAGATACGCGTAATGCTTGATATACGCCGCAAAGGAAAATACGGCAAAAGCAACGGCGGGAATAAAGAGAAGCACTTCCAAAACCGCATGGGCATCAAAGAAGCTTTCAAATACGGTCGATACGACGATGGTGAGATAGAACAGGCAAACCGTCAGCTTACCATACCATTTACTGACAACCGCCACACTGCGGCGCTTGATGACGATCAATCCAATCAAAAGCGTACAAAATTCCTTTACAAAGAACGGGATCACAAACCAAAGAGGAATAATGCCTCCGATCCACAGGCAAACCAGAACGGTACATTGCATCAGCTTATCCGCCAAGGGATCCAAAATTTTGCCAAGATTGGTAATCCAATTGTTTTTTCGCGCCAGATAACCGTCCAACACGTCCGTAGCGCCCGCTAACAAAAAGACAAAGAGTGCCGCATAGACGTGGGCTGTAAAAAACAGTGCCACAAAAACAAATACCAAGCAAATTCTTATTACCGAAAGAAGATTGGGAATATTTTTCAACTTCATCGACCGTTTTATCCTCACTTTTCTTTATTTTATCTATCGTTTTCTGATTGTTAATTGTTTTTAAAAATCAAATATTCTGCTTTGGATTCTCCGCAAATCAGCGCAGTATTCGCGTTATAAACCAATAGTTTTCCATGTCCCGATATCAAACTTTCCTCTTCCTCGGTTTTTGTATTGAATCTTGTTACGCCCCGTTCGGTTTGTAGAAACAAGTAGGACTCGCAAACCCAAATATCCGAAACTTGAAAGGAAACGAAATCATTATATAATAATTTCCCCGATTTGTCAAACGCAAAAATGCAATTTTTTGAAGAAACCGTAGCGGATACGGCGACGCCGTGCTCATTCAGGCAATAACCCGTAATATTTCCGCCCGAATAATCGTCGCTGATCTCAACGGTTTCAAACACACTGTCAAAAATTCGAATGTACCGATCGGTGATGACCGCGAATCGGTCTTTTTCCAAATATCCGCACGCCAGGGGAAATTCTCCGTCCAGCTCGACACGATCGATCTCCTCCATCGTCCCAAGATCCCGAACGGACAACACGGTTCGCCCTGTTCCGTTTCCCGCATCATAGGACAAAAACGAAAGAGATTTTTTATCCGTATTCATTTCAATATCGAAAACGTAATAGTCCGCTCTCAGCTCTGCCGTTTTGTGAAACTGCTTATTATACGTGCAGATCACCGATCGGCTGTCCGCGGAGCGGGTAACGATGGCAAAGGAACCATCCTCCGAAAGGCAAGCTCCCGTCACGGGATAGTCCAGCGTTTCGGTATAGACTCTGGCAAAGGAGTTATACAGAGAAAAGGTTGTGCCCGACGTATCGTATATCAGTACGTATTTGTTGGAGCTGATGGCATACGGCGAGGAAAAGCTGGAGGACTCGTTCAGGGTTCTCCGCCCTGTTGCCGTAAAAATTGAAAGCTTAGAGGGACTTACCGTAGCCACACCGCCGCGATAAAGAACGAAGCTCTGTCTGGAATCCGATTCATAGGACAAGGTTTCGTAGGTATTGTTCCCCGCATCTGCCGCACTGGTAAAATCCTTGACCAGATAAAAAAAGTTATCATACGTAATCTCTTTATAATTGGTTGCAATAGAAAACACCATAAAAAATACGAAAAAAAGCCATAAAATCCGTTGCGCAACCTTATAGCCTGCGGAAACGGTAGCGTAATATACGTCGCCCGCAGCATTGAAATCCTCATGGCGCAGAACCTTTTCCCTTTGCGGCGCGGGATTGAAAAACGACCCGATTTTTCGTGCGAAGCTTGCGTCCGACAAATCGGCTTCCCGTTGCTCCACGTCAATTCCCTGATGGTTTCGGAATGGATTTTTCATTGGCAGTCCTCCTTTCTTTATGAATCGTTACAATTTCAGTATACGACCTTATCTAAAAACAGTCCGTGAGCGGGGACCGTAATTCCTGCTTGCTTTCTGTCCTTCGAGGCGGTGATCCTCTCAATTTCCTCGGGAAGGATCTTATGTTCCGCCACGGCGATCAGGGTTCCCGTGAGAATTCTCACCATATTATATAAGAATCCGTCCGCCGACACCCGAAACTCAATGAGGTCGCCTTCTTTGTTGACCTCGGCTTTGTAAATGGTTCGAACTGTATCGGACACCTTGGAATCCGCCGCCATATAGGTAGCAAAATCCTGTGTCCCAACAAAGTGCTTTGCGGCTTCCTTCATCTGTGCCAACCCATCGTCGCCGACCGTCTTGGGATAATGCCACGACCGATCCGACAAAAAGGGATTGCGTTCCCGTCGATTCCAGATGCGATAGACGTATTCTTTATATTTCACGTCATACCTTGGATGAAACGAGGAATCCACATATTCGGCGTCAAACACCGCAATGTCCTCGGGAAGAAATTGCGCCATCGCCAAAGGCAAGCGGTCAATCGGAACGGTCGTCGCAATAGCGTTCTTCCCCTTTTCCGATACCGTAGCGCAGAAATGATTGGCGTGTACGCCGCTATCGGTTCGGCTACAACCCACGATATCGCAATCAAAGCCAAACAGCGCCTTGGTCGCTTCGTTTAATTTTTGCTGGACGGTTATGCCATTGGGCTGGATCTGATATCCGCAATATGCCGTCCCCAAAAACGAGAGATGCAATAAAATTTTCCGTTCCATGGCTTACCTCATCGTATATCCGAAGCCGATCACGTTCAAGGCGATCAAGGAGGCTCCCAGTAAAACAACAAGCGCAAGCGGAACAAAATCCGCAACACGAAGGTGGCGAACTGTCATTCTCGTTCGTCCGTCTCCTCCGTGATAGCACCGACACTCCATGGCGATCGCCAGATCCTCCGCTCGGTTAAAAGCGGATACTACCAGAGGGATAAGAACAGGTATCAGAGCTTTCGCACGGTCAATCAGGCTACCCGTGGAAAAATCCGCTCCCCTTGCCTTCTGGGCTGTCATGATCTTATCGGTTTCCTCGACCAAGGTAGGAATAAACCGCAACGCAATGGTCATCATCATGGCGAAGGAATGGACGGGAACGTGAAGCTTCTTCAAGGGGGACAGCAAATCCTCCAGCGCATCGGTCAGGGCGATGGGGGTTGTCGTATAGGTCAACAGCATTCCCGTTCCGATGATCAACGCGGCGATGCGAATGAGGATAAACAGCGCGGCGTACAAGCCCTCCGCATAAATCTGAATGAATTTCCAACCGAACAACAAATGCTCGCCCTTCGTCCAGAATATATTCAAAACCGCCGTAAAGATCAAAATAATCAATACAGGCCGCAAACCTCGCAGAATGATCTTCAAGGGAATCTTTCCCGCCGCGATCAACAAAAGCGAGGAGAGCAACAGCAAGGCAAAACTAACTATATTCTTGCACAAAAAGGAACACACGATGTACAAAACCGTAAGAATCACCTTGATTCTCGGATCCAATCTATGCAATACCGAATCAGCAGGATAAAACTGCCCAAACGTGATACTTTTCATGTTTTAACGCTCAACCATCATCTTCCGTATATTTTTAACATGCACTCCAGCGCTTGCTCTACGGTATAAATACCGCCGTCCACGTCCACGCCTTGCGCCTTCAATAGAAGCATCAGCTTCGTAACCTGCGGGATATCCAGACCGATCTCTCTCAGCTTCTCCGAACGGGAGAAGATATAATCCCGATCTCCCTGCATCCAAATCTTTCCTTCGTTCATGACAATCAGGTTATCGCAGTAACGAGCCATATCTTCCATGCTGTGGCTGACGATCACCACGGTGCTTCCGCTCTTTTCATGATACTCCACGATATTGGAGAAGATCTCTTCTCTGCCTCTCGGGTCCAAGCCCGCTGCGGGCTCGTCCAGCACCAGCACGTCGGGGCGCATGGCGATAATCCCCGCGATGGCGGCTCGACGCTTCTGTCCCCCCGAAAGATCAAAGGGAGACTTGCTCAGCAAGGACGCATCCAGTCCCACGAATGCCGCCGCTTCCTCGACCCGCACGCGGATCTCCTCCTCGGACAGCCCCATGTTTTTAGGACCGAAGGCAATGTCCTTTGCCACCGTTTCCTCAAACAACTGGTATTCTGGATACTGCATAACCAGACCGACCCGAAACCGAACCTGACGAATCTGCTTGGGCTTGTCCCAGATATCCGTTCCGTCAAGCAGTACTCTCCCCTCATTGGGACGCAAAATCCCGTTAAACATTTGTACCAAGGTGGATTTTCCCGAGCCCGTATGCCCGATCAATCCCGTAATCATTCCCTTGGGAACGATCAGATTGACACTGTCCAACGCCTTGATCTCGTAAGGGGTATCTTTTCCGTGGAAATAACTTAATTTTTCCAGCTTAATTTCTGCCATAGTTACTGTTCCTTATTCAACGATTCTAAAATCAACGCGGCGCATTGCTCAGGGAACACGCAATCCCCGCTCAGCTCGATTCCGTTTTCACGCAAACGGTGAACCAGCTCCGTACACTGAGGCACACTCAAGCCACAGGAACGCAAAAGCTCCTCGTGCGCAAAGACGTAGGATGGCGTTCCGTCCAACAGCACGCTTCCGTCATTCAATACAACGATACGGTCGGCAAGTGCCGCTTCCTCCATATAGTGGGTGATCATAATAACCGTTATGTGCTGTTCCCGATTCAAGTGAACGATGGCATCCATGACCTCTTTTCGTCCAAGGGGATCCAGCATGGCGGTAGACTCATCGAAAATAATGCACTTAGGGCGCATTGCCATGATTCCCGCAATCGCTACTCTTTGCTTCTGTCCTCCCGACAGGCGATGGGGCTCGTGCTTGGCGTAAGCCAGCATACCAACGTCGCCCAGCACCCGATCCACCCGCTGACGGATCTCCTCCGAGGGAATCCCCAGATTTTCGGGTCCGAATGCTACGTCATCCTCCACGATCGTCGCAACTAACTGGTTATCCGGATTCTGAAACACAATTCCCATATTCTTACGGAGTGCAAGCACGTCCTCATCGGTCATGTTCTCATCCGTAATATCCGTCCCCGCCACGTAGATTTTTCCGCTTGTAGGGGTCAGAATCATATTCAAAAGCTTAGCAAGCGTGGATTTTCCCGAACCGTTATGTCCGAGAACCGCCACAAACTCTCCCTCCATAATTTCCAAGGAAAGATCCCGCAATACCCGCGCGTCTCCCAGCTCGGAATTTTCATATCGATAGGAAAGCTGTTCCGTTTTGATAAAAGGCTCTTTCATATTCACCACATTCGTTCTGTTTTATAAACTCAAAGATACCATCTCGCGCTGGCACCGCAAGGAATGCAAAGTCCCGTGGAGGTTGCCCGCAAGCCAAGCTCTCCCGCTTCCATCTTGCCGCCGTACACAGATGCCACCTTCAGTCCTAAAATGTACTGCATTGCCATGGGAGAAAGTCCCGTCGTATAGGAATTGATCAAGAAGAACAACGGCTCCTTCGACAACAGCTTTGCGCTCAGGGAAACCAGCTCGTCCACACTCTCCTCGATCTTCCAGACCTCACCCGAAGGACCCCTGCCATAGGAAGGCGGGTCCATAATGATTCCATCGTAGTGATTGCCGCGACGAATTTCTCTCTCCACGAATTTTTTACAATCGTCCACGATATAGCGAATGGGCGCATCCGCCAGCCCCGAGAGTGCCGCATTTTCCTTTGCCTGCGCCACCATTCCCTTGGCGGCATCCACGTGAACCACCGCGGCACCTGCCGCCGCCGCGGCAACCGTCGCGCCTCCCGTATAGGCAAACAGATTCAATACCTTAATGGGACGATTCGCTTTGGCGATCAGCCCAGAGAACCAATCCCAGTTTGCCGCTTGCTCGGGAAAGAGCCCCGTATGCTTAAAGCCCATGGGCTTTAACACGAACCGCAATCTGCCGTATCCGATGTTCCATTGCTCGGGAAGGTCGTTTTTGATCCACCCTCCGCCGCCCTTGGAGGAGCGCTTGTAAATACCGTCCGCAACATTCCACGAGCAGTCCTTTGATCCGCTCTTCCAGATGATCTGCGGATCGGGGCGTCGCAAAATATAGTCTCCCCAACGCTCCAGCCGTTCTCCGTCCGAAGCATCCAACAATTCATAATCCTTCCATTGATCCGCAATCCACATAGTCTTTCCGCCTTATTTTTTATTATAATAGCCCGCCAATCTGGAGGTCCCCGAATGGGCGTGACATACCGCAATCGCCAACGCATCCGCGGTATCGTCGGGCTTCGGAGGCTTGGGGAGTCCCAAAAACATGGTGACCATGGTGATCACCTGCTTCTTTTCCGCCCGTCCGTATCCCACCACGGCTTGCTTCACCTGAAGGGGGGTATATTCAAACACCTTCAGTCCCATTCGGTATGCGCACATAATAATCACCCCGCGAGCCTCCGCCACACGGATACCCGTCGTCTGGTTGGTGTTAAAAAACAGTTCCTCCACCGCGATATGCTCGGGGTGATAGGTTTCGATCAGCTTCTTGATCCCATCATAGATCAAGGAGAGTCTCTGCTCGGTCTCCATACCCGCGGGAGTCTCAATCGATCCGTATCCCAAGGTGCGAAAACGGGAGCCCGTATAATCGACCACACCCCATCCGACGATTGCCAGTCCGGGATCAATTCCCAGTATAACCATTTCCGCCTCCTTAAAATATCTTAAATTACATTATATCACAATTCCTCCTCCAAGTCAAACAGAATTTATCAATTTGTAAAATTTTGAATACATATTTACAAAATATTGATAATGTGGTAAAATAAAATTATAAAAAATTAAAATGGTGATTTTATGGAAATTATAAAATACAAACTCAATGACGTTGTGGAATTGAAGAAGCCCCATCCCTGCGGCTCCAAGCAGTTTAAAATTCTGCGTGTGGGAAGCGAAATGCGAATCGTTTGTATGGGGTGCGGCAGAGATATGGTAATTGACCGCATCAAGCTTGAAAAAGCAACCAAAAAAGTTTATTCAGAGTTTTCTCAACAAGGAGCGCCTCATCATGAACCGTGAAAAAAAACAAGAAACCAAGCAAAGCAAACGCACCCCATTCAAGCAGCCGAGAGCGGCACTCCTGCGAATCCAAGAAAAAATAGCCTCGTCCCCTTCCTCCTATCTGGCTTATTGCTTTTTCGTTCCCGCCGTCATCATGTATCTGATCTATCTTGCCATGGAAATTCATCCCTTTGGGAACGGATCGGTACTGGTATTGGATCTGAACGGACAATACGTCTATTTCTTTGAGGCGTTGCGCAACACGGTGTACGGTGAAGGCAGTCTGTTATATACCTTCTTCCGCGCGTTGGGCGGCGAATTTATGGGGATGTACGCCTACTATCTCGCCAGTCCCCTTTCCTACATCGTCGCGCTCTTTCCTCAGTCCCGAATTCTGGAGGCATTGCTGGTCATTATCCTATTGAAGGTTGGTCTTTGCGGCTTCAGCTTCGGATTCTATCTCCACAAGAGCTCCGCCCATCCCAACAAGGTCGTCACTGTGGCATTTTCCGTCATGTACGCCCTTTGCGCCTATGCGGTGGTTCAC
Source organism: Clostridia bacterium (assembly GCA_017463065.1). Taxonomy (GTDB): domain Bacteria; phylum Bacillota; class Clostridia; order Oscillospirales; family CAG-272; genus HGM12713. The sequence continues at coordinate 35,182 of JAFTPX010000002.1, read as the reverse complement.
CAAAACAACATGATGTGGATCGACGCGCTGATCTGGCTTCCGATTCTGACGTATGCCATCGAACAGCTCATTACCAATCGCCGATATAAGCTTTTCGTAATCTCCCTGGCGCTGACGATGATGAGCAATTATTACATTGGCTACATGGTGTGCATCTACGTGGTGCTGTACTTTTTCTACTATTATTTTGCTCACTCCAAGGACGAGCTGAATCCCAGAGGAGAAAAGCTTCACTTCATCCGTTCCGCAACGCGTCTGGGTGTTTTCGCCCTGATTGCGGCGGCGATTTCGGCATTTGTTATTTTGGGTGCGTATTATTCTCTGAGCTTCGGTAAAAACGATTTTTCCAATCCCAGCTGGGCAATCCAACAAAAATTTGAATTTCTCGACTTTTTCACAAAATTCCTCCCCGGCTCTTACGACACGGTTCGCCCCGAGGGGCTTCCCTTTGTGTATTGCGGCATTCTTCCCCTTATCCTCGTTCCCGTATATTTTCTTTCGAGGAAAATTCAGTCGAGAGAAAAAATCGCGTCGCTTCTCTTCATCTGCGTGTTCATCCTCAGCTTTATCCTCAGCCCCTTGGATCTGATTTGGCACGGCTTCCAAACTCCCAACTGGTTGAATTACCGTTATAGCTTCATGCTTGCCTTCTTCCTCTTAACGCTGGCTTACAAGGGCATGGGAAATCTGCGGGCAATCGGAGAACGGTTTATTTTCTGTGTCTGCGCGCTGATCGTTCTTTTCGTCACGGTTTGCGATAAATTGGAATTTGAAACCTACGTAGAAAGCAACAGCAAGCTGCTGACGTTGGAAACCGTCTGGCTGACCATTCTCGCTACCGTCGCTCTGCTTACCGTTTTGTGTATGATGATCCGTCAGAAGCATCCTCGTAAACGGGAAAGTCTGGCAGGAATTCTTGCCGCGGTGGTTTGCTTGGAAATCTTTTGCAGTGGTCTGACCTGCGTGGTTCAGTTCGACGGAGACGTTGCCTATTCCTCTTACAGCGGATACAACGAGTTTATCGGAAAGCTTCGCCCTATCACGGAGCAGGTCAAAGAGCAGGATTCCGGATTTTATCGGATGGAAAAGCTGGTTCACCGCAAATATAACGACAACATGGCACTTGCCATGAGAGGTTTATCCAATTCCACCTCCACCCTCAATTCCGACACCATTATGTTCCTCAATTACATGGGATACGCTTCTCGTTCCCATCTGTCTCAGTATCTCGGCGGAACGCCCGTGAACGATTCTCTTCTCGGAATCAAATATCTGATCGACAACAAAGATTCCACCAAGCTGGATCACTATTATACCCAAATCCTTTCCGACGACAATTACGCGGCATATCAGAATCCTTACGCTCTTTCCCTCGCTTACGGAGTAGATTCCCAAATGAAAGAGTTTGACATGACTGATTACGGCTCTTCCTTTGATCGCCTGAACGCCATGGTTTCCACCATGCTCGGAGAGGAAGAAACCATGAATATTTTCCAACCCGTATCGGAATACGATTCCTCCGTTTCCCCGTATTGCGCCAAGCGCACCACCGGCACACAGACAACCTATTCCATTTCCATGGAAGGCGGCGATGCTTCTGTTTCCTTTACCTTCGTGGCGCCAACCAGCGCGGAATACTACTTCTTCCCCTTCAACCGAACAAGGGCAGAGGCTCGACTGTCTGTCAATGATACGGTTCTGTTCAACAAATATATCGGAAACAACAATACGCATCTGGCACCCATCGGCTACTTCAACAAAGGAGAAACGGTAGAGGTTACGCTTACGCTGCTGAAGGATGATATCAAGCTGTACAATTATTATGACTATATCTGGTATATTGACGAAGCTACGTTCAAGACCGCCTTCGAAGCACTTCAAAGCAATCCTCAATTTGTCATTCAGGACTATACCGAGGATCATTTCCGCGGAACCATTGATACCGTCAACGACAATCAGATGATTCAAACCACCATTCCCTACGATAAGGGTTGGAAGGTCTTTGCGGACGGCATTGAGATCGAAACCTATCAAACCATGAATGCCTTGATCGCCTTTGACATTGAAGCCCCGGGCACTCACACCTTGGAGCTTCAATACTTCCCCACCATCTATCGGATAGGGCTGTTCCTCTCTCTGACGGGTACGGGCTTATTTGCGGCAATCTGGGTCTTCGACCTGCTTCTTCACCGCCGCAGAAAGCGCAAAAGCCTTCCCTCCAAGGAGCCTGTCGAGCTCTTGTGGAATCTGGAGGACTTTGACGAGGACTATGAGGCGATGCTTGCCCTGCCCCCCGAGAACCCCCAAAAAAGCAAAACCGTCAAGGATCTTCTGTCCCTTCTGCGCAAGAAAAAAGCGCAAGAAAGCACTGAGACAAACGACGATCACCCCCCCAAAAAAGGAGAAGAGTAATGTTTTACTATATCAGCGGAAGACTGGCTCTGCTCGACATCGGCTGTGCCGTTGTGGACGCGGGCGGAGTCGGCTATAAAATGACCATATCACAAACCACCTACGGCGTACTACAGCGGGAGAACACCTCGGAAAAACAAGCATCTGTCAAGCTATATACCTATATGGCGGTCCGTGAGGATGGAGTGGAGCTATTCGGCTTTTGCAGCAACGAGGAGCTGGAGGCATTCAAGCTGTTGATCACCGTATCGGGGGTTGGTCCTAAGGCGGCAATCTCCATTCTCTCTCAAATGACACCACAAAAGCTGACCGTGGCTATCTGCTCCGACGACAAAAAATCCATCTCGCAAGCCAACGGAATCGGGCCAAAAACCGCGGCAAGAATCATTCTGGAGCTGAAGGACAAGCTCAAAAAGAGCGGCGCGTTGGACGGCATGGATCCTACTTCTCTCTCGGTGGAGGCAGAGGTGGGTGCCTCGGCGACGGGCAAGCTCTCCGATGCGCAGGATGCGCTCATGGCGTTGGGATATTCCCGCAACGAAGCCTATGCCGTTTTGCGCACGATCGATACCGAGCGACTGGAGCTGGACGAGATCATTCGTCTCGCTCTGAAGAAAATTATGAAATAAGGAGGAAGAATGACCATGGATATGTCTGAAGAATTTGATTTTGAAAACCGAATCATGACCACCTCCTATACTCATGAGGACAGCAACGGAGAGCCCTCTCTCCGCCCAAAGACCTTGGACGATTATATCGGTCAGGAAAAGGTCAAGGAAAATCTGAAAATTTATATTGAAGCTGCAAAAATCCGCAAAGAAAGCTTGGACCACGTCCTGCTTTATGGTCCTCCCGGATTGGGAAAAACCACGCTTTCCAACATCATTGCCGAAGAGATGGGAGTCAACATCCGTGTGACCTCGGGTCCCGCCATTGAAAAGCAAGGTGATCTTGCGGCGCTTCTAACCAATCTCTCAGAGGGTGACGTTCTGTTTATCGACGAGATTCACCGTCTGTCCCGTTCGGTAGAGGAAATCCTCTATCCCGCTATGGAGGACAACGCGCTGGATATTATCATCGGTAAGGGTCCCGCCGCCAGAAGTATTCGGATTGATCTGCCCCGCTTTACCCTGATCGGCGCAACCACCCGTGCGGGACAGCTGACCACCCCTCTGCGTGACCGATTCGGGGTTATGCTGAAGCTGGAGCTTTATACCCCTGAGGAGCTGACCACCATTGTGATCCGAAGCGCGGGGATTCTGGGCTTTGCCATTACCGACGACGGTGCGTACGAGATCGCGTCCCGTTCCCGCGGAACGCCCCGTATTGCCAACCGTTTGCTCAAGCGTGTCCGTGATTTCGCGCAGGTCAGTGGAAAAGCGGTTATTGACAGTCAGATCGCCAATCTTGCCCTTCAGCGCTTGGAGATCGACCAGCTTGGTTTGGACAACACCGACCGCAAGATGCTGGAAACCATCATCAAGTTTTACGACGGCGGTCCCGTTGGTCTGGAAACCCTCGCCGCAACCGTAGGAGAGGAGGCGATCACTCTGGAGGACGTCTATGAGCCCTATCTGCTTCAGATCGGATTTTTGAGTCGTACACCCAGAGGCAGATGCGTGACCAGACAAGCCTATGAGCACCTCGGACTCCCCTACGAGCCCAAAATGATCATACGCCCCGCGGAACAGATCACACTGTTTCCCGAAGAAAAATAAACAACCAAAAACCAATCGGGATTGTCACACGGACAATCCCGATTGTTTTTTTTATTCCATCTGTTCAGGTCGATATCACTGGGCATAGGATGGGAGATCCATGCCCTTTCAGGACGATATTCTTTTCTCATTCATTCGGCGTCACGGTATCCCAAAAGGTAACACCATTCTTTTCCAACGCCCTGAAAAAACGGTCCGCATGCTCCTGTGTCATACGCGCCTCATTCAGTAAAACCAAAAACGGTGGATTGAGAGAGAGAAATTTTTGATGATGCCGATTCCGTCGCCAGACACGGTACGTCAGATCGCTCACCTCGTAAAGGCGAAGCCGCTCATCCTGACGATCCAGCAGCTCCTTCACCGCGGGCAAGACGGGCAACGCATACAAAATCAACGAATGCGGATCGGCGCAAACACCGAGCATTTCCCCTTCCGGCAGCTTCGTCAAGCGTTCCGCGTCAATTCCTCTGAGCATTTGCTCGACGGCTTGGGCAGCAAAATAACAGTCCTGCCTCTCCTTGGAAGACATCTCCAGATACTCCGAAAGAGGAACAAATACCCATCCATCCGCCGATGGAAGGACCACCACACGGCAATGGAGGATATCCCAAAGCATTTTTTGGGAAAGTCCGAGCAAACGGGACAAACAATCACTTTTTGCGTAAACCCACGGAGAAACCACGGGAAAGCACAAGGAAATTCTTCCGAAGGAATCCTTCCCCACGTTGTAATTGCCCCTGAAACAATCGGAAGGGAGATACGCCTCATCCTTCTCTAATTCAAGCGCAAAGGTCTCCACTTCGGAGAAATCCGTTTCCGTTCCCTCACGGCAAACCGCATCCAATACGGCACCGTTCCATATTGCCCTCATCCTCTCACCTCCAAGCGCATCCGACTCTTTTCGGCTTTATTATAGCACAGACTTCTGTTTCTGTCAAGAATTCTCGGTTACCTGAAAGCTTCCCTCCTCTAAAAAATCCTCAATCACATCCATCAAATGATCGACCGACAACCCTTTTTCCGTACAGATCGCGCACAGATACTCAATCGCCTCCCGATCCGTCGTAACGTCGGACACAAAATTGATTTCTTTTCCTTCCCGCGTCACCCGAATTCCATATGAGACATAGTCTCCCAGAGCCTCTGATCTCAGGGCTTCCAAAACGGGAAGATATTGATAGGGTTCGACCGATTCAACCTTGTTTTCTTCCAAACAGGACTTACATTCTTGTATCATATCAACCTCCAAAAACCAAAAAACACGTTTCGTGTGATTTCGAGTTATATAATATCACAATACTCGCTTAATGTCAACATAAATCTCCACTTTTTGTGTGATTTGTTGTTTTTACACAAAATGTGTGTTATAATAACCTCAAATCATGGATGTGAGGTATACAATGGGCGATCAAATTGGAAATAAAATCAAGCACTTGCGAATGAAAGCAGGGATGACTCAGGCTCAATTGGCAATCGTTTTGAAGCTTTCCCCCAGTACCATTGGAATGTATGAACAGAACCGCAGAGAACCCGATTTAATTTCCCTCATCAAGCTTGCGCGGTACTTTCAAGTGTCAACCGATTATTTGCTCGGAATCACAGAAAATCCATCTACCCAAGCAATGGCTTGCGGGCAATCACTGACCGAAACCGAACAGCTTCTGTTGGAAAGCTATCGCAGGAATGCCGATCTGCGCAGGACCATCGATCTGGTTCTTACTCTAAACAGTCCTCCACCCGAACAAGAGGAACAGCTCCACGTCTTTGAGGCGGCATCCTCCGCGGATCACCATCCTCCGCAGTTCTCTCACATTTCTAAGAAAAAATGGGAACGAATTCTGGAAGCTCCCGAAACGGACGATCCTCTTTTATGATGACAAAAACTTTCACAATGGCGGTGATTTTACATGTATTACGGTGTATATAAAAACCTTCGCAACGGCGCATGGAACTGTTTGCTGGATTTTCATGTGAATCGGTTACCCATTGACGTACGTTCCATTGCCAAGGAGGCGGGGATTCACGTCGTTCGGAACAGCAGTGTCAACGAGCTTTTGCCCACAGAAAACGGAAAATCATTTTTCTATGATAACCAATGGATCATTATTTATAATGACAAAAACGCAACCGAGCTTTCCCGATTTACCGTTGCCCATGAGCTGGGACATATTTTTCTCGGTCATGAATTACAGAACGCAAAATATATGGGAACCCAAGAATTCAACAAAAAGACCAAGGTCGAACAGTATGCGGATCAATTCGCCATTCGTTTGCTCTGCCCCGCTTGTGTTCTTTGGGGATTGGATCTACATACCGCGGATGAGATTGCTACCTATTGCCGAATCGAAAATCAGCTGGCGGCAACCCGTGCCAAACGTATGCAGCTTTTATATGAGAGGCAAAAATTTTTAACGTCAGATGTGGAACAACAGGTTTTCAAAAACTTTGCCGACTATATTGAGCAAAACAAGGCGGTTCCTTCCTTGCGATAACTCATATTTTTTGTTGGTCGAAATAAAACAAAGGGGCTGTCGCAAATTAAATTTTTAGAGAGTTCCACTGTGACAATTCAATAAAAAACACTTGCTTACCGCCATTGATAAGCAAGTGTTTTTTGTATAGGTTGTTTATTGAATGGAAATAATTCCCAAACTTGCGACAGCCCCTTTGTTTTTAAGTGCTATGCAAGAATCGGTCAGATGACTCTTACCTTTACGATGCCGTCAACCGCATTGAGCTTTGCGACGACCGCATCCGCAACGTCGCCCGTAACGTCGACAACGGTGTATGCGTTGTCGCCCTTGGACTTGTTGATCATATTCTCAATGTTCACACCCGTCTCGGCGAGAACCGCGGTGATCTGAGACAGCATATTGGGAACATTAGCGTGGAACACGCACAAACGCTTATCGCCACTCATGGGCATGGAAACGTTGGGGAAGTTTACGCTGTTCTTGATGTTACCGTAGCGGAGGAATTCATCCAGCTCCACTGCCGCCATCACAGCGCAATTGTCCTCGGACTCAGCGGTAGACGCGCCAAGGTGAGGAATGGTTACAATACCGTCTACGCCAACCGTATCGTCGGTGGGGAAATCCACTACGTAAGAAGCAACCTTGCCGGAAGCCAAAGCCGCCTTGATATCAGCGGAGTTGACCAGATCCGCGCGAGCCAGATTGATGATTCTCACGCCGTCCTTCATGGTAGCCAGAGATGCCGCATTGATCATGCCCTTAGTCTCGGCGGTTGCGGGAACGTGAAGAGATACGTAATCGGCAACCTTAAATACCTCGTCATAGGATGCCGCCTTGATGACGTTGTGATCGATATTCCATGCAGCCTCAACGCTCAGGAAGGGGTCGCATCCCACAACCTTCATGCCAAGAGCCACAGCCGCATTGGCAACCAGACCGCCGATGGCACCCAGACCAATGACACCCAAGGTCTTTCCTTGAACCTCAACGCCCGCAAACTTGGACTTGCCTGCCTCAACAGCCTTGGCAACGCCCTCGGTTCCCTTCAGCGTGTCAGCCCACTTGATACCGCTGACTACGTCACGGGAAGCCAGCATCAATGCGCAGATGGCAAGCTCCTTTACGCCGTTGGCGTTAGCGCCGGGGGTGTTGAATACGACGATGCCCTCCTTGGAGCAACGGTCCACGGGAATGTTATTGACACCCGCACCCGCACGGGCGATTGCCTGCAGCTCGGGTCCAAAGGTCATATCATGCATAGCGGCAGAACGAACCATAATGGCATCGGGATTCTGCACGTCGGTTCCTACGTTATACAGTGCGCTGTCCAGCTTATCGGTTCCGACAGCGGCGATCTTATTCAGACAAAGAATGTTTTTCATGGTAATAATTCCTTTCTTTGAAACGGGTGCAGAACAGGTCTCCCTGCCCTGCACCGATATGTATTGATTTGCAATTATGCCTTGGGATTTTCTGCTGCGAACTTCTTCATGAAGGCAACCAGCGCCTCAACGCCCTCGTACGGCATCGCGTTGTAGATAGATGCTCTCATTCCACCAACAGAACGGTGACCCTTCAGGTTCTTCAGTCCTGCCTTTGCCGCCTCGGAGGCAAACTTCTTATCCAGATCAGCGTCACCCGTAACGAAGGTTACGTTCATCATGGAACGGCTATCGGGCTTCACGGGAGCCAGATAGTAATTCTGGTTGTCCAGATACTCATAAAGAACAGCCGCCTTCTTGACGTTCTTCTCCTTCATGACCTCCAGACCGCCCATACCGAGAATCCACTCGTAAACCAGCTTTGCCATGTAGATGGTGTAGCAAGGAGGGGTGTTGTACATGGATCCGTTTTCCGCCATGGTCTTCCACTCCAGCATGGTGGGCATCTTGGGATCGGCATACTCAAGCAGATCCTCGCGAACGATCACGAGAGTCAAACCGGCGGGAGCCATATTCTTCTGCGCGCCCGCGTAGATCACGCCGAACTTGCTGACGTCAACGGGCTCGGAAATGATACAGGAGGACATATCAGCCACCAACGGAACGTCACCCGTATCGGGAATGTAGCTGTACTTGGTTCCGTAAATCGTATTATTGAAGCATACATGAACGTACGCCGCATCGGGTCTTACCATGTCCTTGGTAACAACGGGAATGTGGTCAAAGTTGTCGTCCTTGGTGGTTGCGATGCACTTGACATCGTAGCCCATCTTCTGAGCCTCTTTGAATGCCTTGCCCGAAAACTGCCCCGAAACCACGTAGTCTGCCTTGCCCGTTCTGCCGATTAGATTCAGCGGAACTGCCGAAAACTGGGTGGAGGCTCCGCCCTGCAGGAAGAGAACCTTATAATTGTCGGGAATATTCATCAGCTTCCGAAGCATTGCCTCGGCATCGTTAATGATTGCTTCATAATCCGGAGATCGATGGGACATCTCCATGACTGACATTCCCGATTCGCCGTAGCAAACCAGCTCAGACGCTGCTTTTTCAAGAACTTCCAAGGGAAGCATGGACGGCCCCGCCGAAAAATTGTAAACTCTGTTCATTTCAATGAACCTCCGTAAAAATATGAAACTTTACAGGCTTTTCTCGTCGCAGACGATAAATCTGTAATAATTACTTAATATTATATATTTTTTAACAAAAACAGTCAAGAGTTATCCGCGGAAAATGCGCCCTCTCGGCTGATTTTCTACATTTTGACATATATTTTTCTTTTTTTTCTTCGGAACTTGGGCACTTTGCCCTTTGTTTGCTGATCAATTCTCTTTCACAAGAATCAGCTCCGCAGCATAGGGCAAGCTCTTGATCCAATCGCAGTAGGTATGCCACTCGGCAAGCTTATGGGTCTTGCGAGCGTAATACATATTGATGAGGTTTTCGTAATTCATGGTCACGGTTCTCATCTGGTTGTAGGACGAGGGCAAAAGCTGGATCATATTGTGCCATGGCTGACGGTTTTCCTTGTTGTCGCAGAACTTCACCCGTTCCGCTTCCAGATACGCAATCAGGGTGTCCAGTGCCGCCAATCCCTCCGCATCCAGTCTATCGCAGGAAAAGTCTGCTCTTTCAAAGGGCTTGGAATGAATCTTGTGCATGGTCGAGGTGGAATTTGCCACGGTACCTACCTTATAGGTATCGAATTCCTTCCACCAGTAAAGAGGAGCGGTGATATCCACCGACACAAAGATCTGTCGGAGAAATTTACGGTGATCGCTTCCCGCGTGAGCCAGTCGCTTGGCAAGATCCAGATCGTTGTCTCCCAATCTGTAATTTCCCCACTCGTCATACGCGCTATCCATTCTCGCCCAGCTGTTCATGGGATTCCGCGCACCGCGAATAGCGTTTTCCAAATTCATCACCGACGTGCGTTCCATTTTGATCATGCTATCCTCCTCAGATCTCACAATCGAGGACCACACGGGTCTCGATCACTTTTCTTACGTATGCGGAAACCTTCAAATGCTCGGGATGTCCCGCATAGGTCTTCATGGTCTCCACTGTGTCAAATTCGGTCAGCAGCATCAGATCCATGGACATATCGGTTCCCATGATATCGAACCCGATCTCCATACGCTTGATCTCGGGAATCACGGGAAGCAGGGCGTACAGATGCTCTCTGACCCACTCCATGTTTTCCATCTTGGTCTTCCCTTCGCTGTTTTCCTTAAACTTCCACATCACAACGTGTCGAATCATATTTTTTACCTCCGAAGCGTTCCTTGCGCTTAATTATTTTAATGATATCATATTTTCACGCAAAAGTCAATTGACTTTTTTTGTTTTCTGTGATATGATATTATATGGCGTTGTCAATTGACAGACAGCTAAATGAAAACCGTTGTTTTTTTCGAGGAATTTATGAAGTACACCTTTTCCGATAAAATCGCCGAGCTAAAGCCTTCAGCCATCCGTGAAATTTTTAAAAGCTTGACCGATCCCTCGGTCATTTCCTTCGCGGCGGGCAATCCCGCTCCCGAGTCCTTTCCCGTCCGAGAGCTTTCCCAGCTTTCCGCGGAGCTCTTTCAAACCAATGCGAACCAAGCTCTGCAATACGGCATCACCGAGGGATACACCCCCTTGCGTGAGGCAATCGAAGAGCGGCAAAAGGAGAAATTCGGCACCGTACGGGAGGGCGACAACACGCTAATCGTCTCGGGCGGTCAGCAAGGAATCGAGCTGACCTGCAAGGTGCTTTGCAACGAGGGCGACGTGGTGGTTTGCGAGGATCCCAGCTTTATCGGCGCCTTGAACTCCTTCCGTTCCAACGGTGCCAAGACCGTTGGTGTTCCCGTGGAGGAGGACGGTATTTCGGTGGAGGCACTGGAGGAAACCCTCCGTACCACCAAGAACGTCAAGCTCTTGTATCTTATCCCCACCTTCCAGAATCCATCCGGCATCACCATGAGTCTTGCCAAACGAAAGGCGGTTCTGGCACTGGCAAAACAGTACGGCGTGATCATTCTGGAGGACAATCCTTACGGTGAGCTTCGCTTTGCGGGGGAGGATCTTTCCACCATCAAGAGCCTTGACACCGACGGAATTGTGGTTTACTGCTCTTCCTTTTCGAAAATTCTCTCCGCGGGGATGCGGGTCGGCTTTGTGATCGCCCCCCAGGAGCTTGCTAAAAAGCTGGTAGTCGCCAAGCAAGGCGAGGACGTACACACCAACCTGTTCTTCCAGATGCTCTGCCACGCCTACGTGACGCGGTACGATCTGGACACTCACATCCGCTCCATCAACGAGCTCTACCGCAGAAAATGCAATTTGATGCTTTCCTGCATTGACGAATCCATTCCCGCGGATCGCGTAACCTTTACCCGTCCCGAGGGCGGCCTGTTCATCTGGGGAACGATAAAGGATTTCTCAGACTCCTCGGCTCTTGTTAAAAAGGCTCTGGAAAAGAAGGTCGCCGTAGTTCCCGGCTCTGCCTTTCTCTGCGACCTCTCTGCCACCTCTCCCTCCTTCCGCTTGAATTATTCTACCCCCTCCGACGAGCAGATCGTTGAGGGAATTGGACGGTTGGGTGAGGTCATCCGATCCCTTTAATTTCGCACATTTTTATCACTGGAGGTATGAATATACTATGTTTCAAGACCAACTCGTCTCCTATTCCGGCGTTCAGCCCAGCGGCAATCTGACCATTGGAAACTATCTGGGTGCTATTCGAAATTTTTCTACCTATTCCGAAAAATACAAGTGCTTTTACTGCGTGGTAGACGAACATGCCATTACGGTTCGTCAGAACCCCGCTGAGCTTCGCAGACGAACCTATGAGACCCTTGCGCTCTATATGGCGTGCGGACTGGATCCCGACAAAAACACCCTTTACGTGCAGTCCCACGTTCACGAGCATGCGGAGCTTGCTTGGATCCTCAACTGCTACACCATGTTCGGTGAGCTTTCCCGCATGACCCAGTTCAAGGACAAGAGCTCCAAGCATTCTGACAACATCAACGCGGGCCTCTTTACCTATCCCACGCTGATGGCGGCAGACATTCTGCTCTACCAAACCGACGTGGTTCCCGTAGGGATCGACCAGAAGCAGCACGTAGAGCTTTGCCGAGATATCGCGGAGCGCTTTAATCAGCTCTATCCCTGCACCTTCACGGTTCCCGAGCCCATTATTGCCAAGTCAGGCATGAAGATCATGTCCTTGGCAGACCCCACGAAGAAGATGTCCAAATCCGATGAAAACGTCAATGCCGTCGTTTATATTCTGGATGACCGTGACACCATCATCCGCAAGTTCAAGCGCGCCGTTACCGATTCCGAAACCTGCGTTCGCTTTGCCGAGGGCAAGGACGGAATCAACAACCTGATCAGTATTTATTCCTGCTTCACAGGTAAATCCTTTGACGAGATCGAAAAGGAATTTGCGGGCAAGGGCTATGGTGATTTCAAGCTTGCCGTGGGAGAGGTCTGCGCAGACGCGCTCTCCCCCGTGCAGGAAAAATTCCGCGAGCTGCTGTCCGATAAGGCGGCGCTGGAGGCACAAATGAGAAAAGGCGCCGAGGAAGCTTCTTATTACGCCCGCAGAACCCTTGGCAAGGTTCAGAAAAAGCTTGGCTTCGTCAAGCTGTAAAAGCCCAAAAGCTTGTGTCCCCCCAAAAAATCCTCTTGACTTATATGGTAAAAATATTATATAATTAATCTTATTGATAGTAAATTGATGAAAGGTATGGTCTATTTCATGGAACAGGCAAAACTCAACCAACTGAAGCAAACCGCCGTTCAGCTCCGTCTTGATATTCTGGAGCAGGTTCACGCGGCAAGCTCGGGACACCCCGGAGGCTCTCTTTCGATCGCGGATATTATGACTTATCTGTACTTTGAGGAGATGAACGTTAACCCCGCTGATCCCAAGTGGGAGGATCGGGACCGTTTGGTTCTTTCCAAGGGTCACACCGCTCCCGCTCTGTATGCCGCTCTGGCGGAAAAGGGCTATTTCTCCCGTGACGAGCTGAAAAAGCTCCGTCAGATAGACTCCTTCCTACAGGGTCACCCCGATATGAAGGGGACTCCCGGTGTAGATATGTCTACGGGCTCCTTGGGACTGGGCTTCTCCTCCGCTTGCGGCATTGCTCTTGCGGCAAAGCTGAACGGAAAGTCCTATCGAACCTATTCGATCATCGGAGACGGCGAGAGCGAGGAGGGACAGATCTGGGAGGCTGCTATGTTCGCGGCTCACTACAAGCTGGACAACCTCTGTGCCATCTTTGACTGGAACGGTCTGCAGATCGACGGTCCTGTTGCCGAGGTCATGAACCCCACGCCCTACGACACGAAGCTGGCGGCGTTCGGCTTCCACGTCATCGTCATTGACGGTCACGATTTCGAGCAAATTGCGGCGGCGTTTGACGAGGCAAAGACCGTGAAGGGGAAGCCCGTTGCCATTATCGCAAAAACCGTCAAGGGAAAGGGTGTTTCCTTTATGGAAAATCAAGTGGGCTGGCACGGCTCCGCTCCCAACGACGAGCAGTACGCTCAGGCAGTTGCGGAAATCAAGGCAACAATGTAAGGAGGCAGAACAATGGCAGAAAAGATTGCAACAAGAGAAGCTTACGGCAACGCGCTTGCGGAGCTGGGCGAGAAATATGATTTCGTAGTACTGGATGCCGACCTTGCGGCGGCTACCAAAACCGCTATCTTTAAGAAGAAGTTCCCCGAGAGATTCTTTGACTGCGGTATTGCGGAAGGCAATATGATCAGCGTAGCGGCAGGAATCGCTACCACGGGCAAGACCGTGTTCGCTTCCTCCTTCGCCATGTTTGCGGCAGGACGAGCCTTTGAGCAGGTCAGAAACTCCGTGGGCTATCCTCACCTCAACGTAAAGATCGGCGCAACCCACGCAGGCATTACTGTCGGCGAGGATGGTGCGACCCACCAGTGCATCGAGGACTTCGCCCTCATGCGCGCCATCCCGGGTATGACCGTTATCAACCCCGCTGACGCGGTAGAAGCACGCGCCGTTGTAGAAGCGGCACTCAACTTCAACGGTCCCGTTTATATGAGATTCGGACGCTATGCCGTTCCCGTACTCTATGACAAGGAAACCTACAAATTTGAGCTTGGCAAGGGAATTCAGATGACCGAGGGCAACGATCTGACCATCGCCGCAACGGGTATGATGGTTGGCATGGCTCTGGAAGCCGCCAAGATTCTCGCGGATCGCGGCATCAAGGCTCGCGTCATCAATATTCACACCATTAAGCCTATTGACAAGGACATCCTTTTGACAGCCGCTCAGGAAACGGGCGCCATCGTTACCGCAGAGGAGCATTCCATCATCGGCGGCTTGGGCTCTGCCGTAGCGGAAGTCGTATCCGAAGGCTGCCCTGTTCCCGTAGTTCGCGTGGGTGTCGAGGATCGGTTCGGACATTCCGGAAAGGTTCCTCCGCTGCTTGAGATGTACGGCCTGACCACCGCTAACATCGTCGCAAAGGCTGAGGTCGCCCTTGGACTGAAAAAATAAAAAAGAGAGAGTCTTCTCTATCTGAAGCTCTCAAAATAAAATGCTCCGCATCGGATTGGGATTCTTCCCTTTCCCATGCGGAGTTTTTCTGTAAAAAAATCATTGCCAAAAAAAGAAAGCAGTAACTACACCCGAGATTGGGTGCAGGTACTGCCTGCTGGTGCTGTAAAAAAGATAAATCCGAACCCCACCATCGTATGATGAGGTTCGGATTCTTACTGTCGCCACCCGATAATTGGGGGCGGCAACTTGCCGCTGGTGCGAGAAACGGGACTTGAACCCGTACGGTGTGAACCACACGCCCCTCAAACGTGCGCGTCTGCCAGTTCCGCCACTCTCGCATGCCACCGCGTTTGCGGCAACAGATAATATTATACACTTTTTTTTAAAAATGTCAATACCTTTTTTGAAATTTCTTGAATTTTTTTGCTCTTTTATCAATCCCTTCCCTTCTCCCTTCATATAATGATAATACCCTATAAAAAACGGAAAGAGAGGTTGGGAACTGTGAAGATCAAAATCGGTTTTTTCACCATTATGTTTGCTCTTTCTCTGATCCTCTCCCATTCCCTCTTTTCCCTTGCCTCTTTGCTCGCCGCGTTGACTCACGAGCTGGGGCATATTTTAGTGGCGGCTGTGTGTCGAATTCGGCTGAAGGAATGCAAGATCGGGATCTACGGAGCGGGATTGATTCCCGAGGGTCATCTATTCTCTTACCGCAAGGAGATCCTGCTGTGCTCGGCGGGGCCCTTGGTGAATCTTGCTTTGGGAAGTGTCGGACTGTGGGGTTATCGGCAAGCTTCTTCGGATTTTTTGCTTTGGTTTTCGATTTCCTCCTTCGTTTTGGGGATGATGAATCTGCTTCCCATCAAGGACTTTGACGGGGGACGAATCCTTCGTTCTCTGCTCTGTCTGCGGATATCGATGAGGAGTGCCGACGGGATTTTACAGGCTCTGTCTTTTTTCTTCATTTTCACCCTTTGGTGCTTTTCGGTCTATTTACTTCTGCGGGCATCTTCCTCACTCTCCCTCTTTATCTTTTCGATTTCCTTATTTGTCAGAATTTTTATTCCAGAAAAATGAAAATATTTGTAAAACATATTGCATTTTTGACGAATTTCTGTTACAATATTCGCAATGATACAATGGATTGTTCTGTAATTTTACCGAGCTTTCTTTGTGCAGGATATTTTTTCCCGAAGGAGTTTTTATGTGGAATGAAAGCAAAGCTGATCGAACTGAAAAATATCTGCAAGGCGTATGACGGCGAGCAGGTACTCTCCAACGTTGATCTTTACATCAATGACCATGAGTTTATTACGCTCTTAGGTCCGTCGGGGTGCGGAAAAACAACGACGCTCCGAATCATCGGCGGATTTGAATCCCCAGACGAGGGTGACGTATGCTTTGACGGGCAACGAATCAACGACATTCCCGCCTACAAGCGAAATGTCAACACCGTCTTTCAAAAATACGCCCTCTTTCCCCATCTCAACGTATATGATAACATTGCATTCGGACTCAAGCTTGCCAAGGTGAACAAGGATGAGATCAGAAAACGAGTCTCCGAAATGCTGGAGCTGGTAAACCTCCGCGGATTCGAAAAAAGAAACGTGAATCTGCTTTCTGGCGGTCAACAACAGCGGGTTGCCATTGCTCGCGCGCTGATCAATCAGCCTCAGGTTCTGTTATTGGACGAGCCTCTGGCGGCTCTTGACTTGAAGCTTCGCAAGGATATGCAAGTCGAATTGAAAAATATTCACGCCAAAACGGGAATTACCTTTATTTACGTCACCCACGATCAGGAGGAGGCGCTTTCCATGTCGGACACCGTGGTGGTCATGGCGAACGGAAAGATTCAGCAGATCGGCTCTCCCACCGATATTTACAACGAGCCAGTGAACGCTTTCGTTGCCGACTTTATCGGAGAGTCCAACATCATCGACGGCATCATGCCGGAAGATTACAAGGTAAAATTCGCCAAGCACACCTTTGACTGTCTGGACAAAGGCTTTGGCAAAAACGAGGCGGTGGACGTGGTCATCCGTCCCGAGGACGTGGATGTGGTTCCTGTGGAAAAAGGCATGCTTTGCGGCAAGGTCACCACGGTCACCTTCAAGGGGGTCCACTATGAGATCATCGTGGACATTGACGGCTTCAAATGGATGATCCAGACCACGGACTACGTCGCTCCCGATGCCGAAATCGGCGTTTACATTGAGCCTGATGCCATTCATATTATGAAAAAATCCGAATATTCCAATATGTTCGGCGACTACTCCACCTTCTCCGAGGAAATGGAACATCTTTCCGATGTGACGGAGGACGAGGAAGAATGACAAGAGCACAGAAAACAAAAACCGACAACCGCTCCCTTCTGCAACGGTATGCGGCGGCGCCCCATATCGTCTGGTCGGTTCTCTTTATCATTGCCCCGTTGATCTTCGTGGCATATTATGCGTTTACCAACGGTGAGGGTGGCTTTACCCTGACCAACATTGCCAACTTCTTCACACCGACCTATTTGAAGATCTTCTTCCGTTCCTTGAAGCTGGCGGTAATCGCCACCTTCATCTGCCTTTTGATCGGCTATCCTGTGGCATACTTTATTTCCCGATGCAAGGCAAAGACCCAGCGCGTGCTGATCTTGCTTCTGATGCTTCCCATGTGGATGAACTTTCTGATCCGTACCTACGCCATCATGGTGCTCATTCAGGACACGGGTATCGTTAACTCCTTTCTTGGAAATTTTGGCATTGATCCCATTCATATGCTGGGAACCGAAGGTGCCGTGATTCTGGGTATGGTATACGATTACCTTCCCTATATGATCCTGCCTATCTATTCGGTCATGTCCAAGCTGGACTACCGTTTGGTAGAAGCCGCATCCGATCTTGGCTGTAACGGCTTTGGTGTTCTGCGGAAGGTGATCTTCCCTCTCAGCGTTTCGGGTGTTATATCGGGAGTAACCATGGTTTTGGTTCCCTCCATCAGCACCTTCTACATCTCCCAGAAGCTGGGCGGTGCGGATATGCTTCTGATCGGCGACGCCATTGAGCAACAGTACAACGCCTCTAACTATAACATGACTGCGTCTCTGTCGTTGGTACTGATGCTGATTCTGTTGTTGGGACTTGCCATCGTCAACCGTTATTCCGATAACGACGAAGGAGGTATGATGCCATGAAAAAGCTTTCCAATCTCGCCATCGCGCTGATTCTGGTCTTTCTGTTTGCGCCTATCGCGGTTCTGATCGTTTTTTCCTTCAATGAAGGCTCCAGCACCTCCACCTTTAGTGGCTTTTCCTTCAAGTGGTATTTAGAGCTTTTTGCGAACAGTGAAATTTTGGACGCTCTGAAGAACTCTCTGATCCTTGCCATTGCCTCCTCTGCCATTGCCACGGTGCTCGGCACGGCGGCGGCTTTCGGGATTCATCACATGAAGCACAAAAGTCTGAAAAGATCCTTGATGACCGCCACAAACATCCCCATGATGAATCCCGAAATCATTACGGGTATTTCCCTGATGTTTCTCTTCGTATTCGTGGGAACGCTGATTGGTCTGCAAACCAAGCTGAGCTTCTGGACGATGCTCATTGCTCACGTGACCTTCAATCTTCCCTACGTCATTTTGAACGTATTGCCCAAGTTCAAGCAAATGGACAAGGCCCTGCCCGAAGCGGCACTGGATCTTGGCTGTACGCCACTCCAATCCTTCTTCAAGGTTCAGCTGCCTGCCATTATGCCAGGGGTACTGACGGGTGCGATCATGGCGTTTACCATGTCGCTGGACGATTTTGTCATCAGTTATTTCACCTCGGGTGTGGACTTCCAAACCCTTCCGATTCTGATCTACAGTATGACGAAGAAAAACGTGAAGCCAACGATTTATGCCCTTTCCACCATTATCTTTGTGGTGATCCTCGTGATGCTCCTGCTCTCCAACCGTGAAAAATCCACGGACGAACGGATTCAAGCGAAGAAGGAGAAAGAGGAAAAGAAGCGGCAGGAGGCGATCCTTCGGGCACAGAAAAAGAGAAAGCAAGGGAAGAATACCGACAAGACTTCCCAAAACCGTCTGCTGATCAACCGAAAGAGCCCCTCTTATCTCAACAAGATCATTGCCGTGATCTGCGTGATTGCCATTCTAATCTCCCTTTGCGTGGCATTGAATATTTACTCCAAGCAGACCCTGACCCTGAACGTATACAACTGGGGAGAATACATCTCCGATGGCTCGGAGGATTCCCTCGATACGAACAAGGCATTTGAGGAGTACTGCCGAACCGAGCTTGGCTTGCGGGTAAAGGTCAATTACGTGACCTACACCTCCAATGAGGATCTTTACGCCAAGCTTTCCACGGGAGCCGTTAGCTACGACGTGATCGTTCCTTCGGACTACATGATCGCCCGTCTTGCCTCGGAGGGGCTGCTGGAGGAACTGGATTTCTCCAATATTCCTTATTATGAGGAAGCGATTTCAGAGGATTTCCGCAATCTGTACTACGATCCCCAGAACAAGTACTCGGTTCCCTACACCTACGGCATGGTGGGTGTGATCTACAACGCCAACGTGGTAGACGAGACAGATACAGGTAGCTGGGATCTGATGTGGAATGAAAAATACAGCGGTAAGATCGTACAGTTCAACAACTCCCGCGATGCCTTCGGTACGGCGTTTTACAAGCTTGGGCTGGACGTGAATACCACAGACACTGCCGCTTGGGATCAAGGCTTTGCGGAATTAAAAAAGCAAATGCCTTTGCTTAAAAAGTTTGTCATGGACGAGATCTTCAACATGATGGAATCGGGGGAGGCGGCAATCGGCGCGTATTATGCGGGCGATTACCTGACCATGGCAGACAATCAGGCAAAGAACGTGGATCTGCAATTCTACTATCCTGAGCAGACCAATATCTTCGTCGATGCCATGTGTATTCCTAAGGGTTGCCAGAACAAGGAGCTCGCTGAGGCGTACATCAACTTTATGCTCAGCCCCGAGCCTGCGATTGCCAACGCGGAGTATATCTGCTATGCGTCTCCCAACGCCTTCGTTTACGACGACGAGGGATACAAGGAAGGCATGGGCGAGGATGCCTACAGCATTCTGTATCCAGAAAGCTTCGACTTCTCCGCCTCTTACGATGCGGGTTGCTACAAGGATCTTGACAAGGTAACCAAAGAGTATCTGAACAAAAAATGGGAAGAGCTTCGAACAAAAGGATAACTTCCCTTATCAAGATTCCCCCAAGAGTGTGCAACTCTTGGGGGAATCTTTTATTCTGTATTCTCTTCTTGCTTTTCTTTCCATGCGAAATAGTTAAAGTGGGCGCGGCACAGGCGATTGTATTGAGTCTCCCCTCGGGAAATACCGCAATATTCTTTTTCCCCTAGCAGGTTGCGGAAGAAGGGCTGAGACGGCGAGGTTTCGGGCAATACGTCCCGCGGAAGCTCTCGCCACACGTACTGGGCATCGGTCACGTACACCTGCATCGGAAAGCCTCTTGTCACACGGATCATCCCCACGATCTTGGTAGTTTCCGTTGGACATTGCCCCTCCCAAGCCACGCCCCCCTCCACGGTATCGTAAAGAACGGGAACATGGCAGGTACAGAGGGCTCTGGGCTCGGTTCCCTTGGCAAAATAGCCTTTTTCCGTACGGCTTCCCCGAGGGTCGCTCAAGCAGGCATTGGTCACAAGCCCTCCCGAATCCACGCAATATTCCGCCTCTACCACGTTGTCCGACGTGGCAAAGTGCTTGGCGGTTTCCTTTGTAACGCCTTTGGTTTTGTGAATCTCCTTCATAATATCCTCCCAAATATCGATGCACATATTGCCGCCGCTCAGCGCGCGAGGATATTCATATCCGTACCATACACCGCCAATATAATAGGGCGTATAGCCGATAAACCATCGGTCGTAGTTGTTTTGGGTCGTTCCCGTTTTGCCCGCGCAATCCACCAGCTCTTGCAGGTTGATCTGATTGGCGGTTCCGTTTTCAATGACGTTTTCCAGCATCTTCGTCATCAAGGTCGCCGTTTCCTCCCGAATCACCGCTTCCCCTCGGTATTTGTTTTCCAAGAGAATACTCCCTGTGCTATCGGTTACTTTATAATAGGAACGGGCGTAATTATAAACGCCTTCGTTAGCAAAGATGGAATACGCCGCGGTGATTTCCTTTACGGTAATGCCGTAATTCATCTGGCCCAGCGCCAATGCCGCCAGATCCATATCGGTCAAATAGGTGCCGTCCGCCCCGTACTCTCCCTCGATCAGACTTTCCATATGCAAGGAATCGGAAAGAAACCGAAAGGAATTCTCCACCCCAAGATCCTCCAGAACCCGTACCGTGACGGTGTTGACCGAATGCTCGATGGCGTAATTGATATTGGTCAAGCCCCGATAAATACCGTTGGAGTTTTTAGGCCAAGCGACGGGCTCCACCAGTTCTCCGCGGTTGGGATCCAGATTATATTTTCCGAAATTGACGGGAACATCATCGTAAACCGAGCTCCACGTAATAATTCCTCGATCCATGGCGGGGGCGTAAACCGAAAGGGGCTTAATCACCGATCCCGCGGGGCGTAGGGTTTGAGTTGCGAAATTCTGCAAGCGGTTAGCACCCTTATTTCCGATGGCACCCGCCACGCCGAGAATATCTCCGTTGTTCGGGTCCAAAATAATCATTGCCGATTGGGGTGTCGTTCCCGTGGCAGCGGAATAGAAATGAGATTCTTTTTCGTAGTATTTCTCAAGAATTTTCTGAACCTCGGGATCCATGGCGGTATAGATCCGCAAGCCGCCCGTATAGATCATTAAGTTTGCCATCGGGCGACTGTATCCCTTTTCCTCCACCAGATCATTGACGATATCCTCGATCACCATATCCACATACCACGAATTGATCTCATCGGTGCTATACTTTTCGTTCACGTTCAGCACGATCTCCGAGGATACTGCCGCCTGCTTTTCCTCCTGCGTGATATACCCCTGCTCGCACATTTCTTCCAAGATCAAATCTTTTCGCTCTTTATTATTTTCTGGATTTCGCAGGGGATCGTAGTAAGAGGGGCTGTTGGTAATAGCGGCAATGCAAGCACATTCATTCAAGGTCAGCTGGGAGACGTCCTTTGAAAAATAATACTCTGCCGCCGCCTGTACGCCGTAGCATCCCTGAGATAAGTTGATAATGTTTAGGTACAGTCCGAGAATCTCCTGCTTATCCATTTTAGTTTCCAGATCCAACGCCCAGAAGATCTCCTGTATTTTTCGCTGAAAGGAATAGTCGTCCTTATCGGTCACGTTTTTGATCAGCTGTTGGGTAATAGTCGAGCCGCCGTAGCTATCACTGAAATTCAGAAAATAGTTAGCGCCCGCCGACAAGGTCCGCTTCCAGTCCACCCCCTTGTGTTGATAAAACCGCTTATCCTCGATACTGATAAAGGCATCCTTCAGATCCTGCGGGATCCGTTCATACTCCACGTAAACGCATCGGTAACCGCCGTACAGCGTTTCCTCCTTCAGCTCCTTGGCTTCTATCTCCCCCGTGGTGTCGGAAACGTCATAATAATACAGCTTTGTGGCGGAATCCGATCCCACCATTGTAAACATGGTCTCGTCAATGCTTTTCTCAATTTTTTTATTGACGTAGATCGCGAAAACCAAGGCGATGATCAAACAAAAAACCACTAAGAAAAACAAGACCGCCACAAGCCAACGCAAAACCATTCTCCCTCCCCTTTGGCGCGATCCGCATTTGGGGGATGTATTTTCTTTTTTCAAGCTCCGCACTCTCCTTTTCTTCCTTCTTTTTCTATTATTGCTTGCCCATGGAATAAATAAACATCGGAAGGACAATAATAATACAAAAATATGAAAAAAACAAAAGTGTGGATGGATTATGATGAAAAAAAGAGGATTCCTTACCCTCACCTCGCTCTATGCCGTGATCATGCTGTGTATCCTGATCGCCTCTGTCACGGTCTTGACAACCGCCTTCCGCAAGCGAACGGTTTCCCAGCCACCGTCAGAGACCGAGTATATTTATGTTTCTGTCACGCAGGAACAAACACAAACGCAGGTCTCAACGGAGGATACCGCTCCTTCGGAGGACGGATGGATCGTGAAGGAGCATGGGGATCGGATCGGCATATTCAGTCGGGATGGCGTTTTGCTATTCGTTTTGGATACCTATATAAAAACCCTCCCCGAAGCAGACAGACGTCTGCTTAGAGAGGGTATCGTGATTGAATCGCAAGGGGAGCTCCTTGCTCTGATCGAGGACTACACCGCTTGATTACTTCGGCACGACGTTTTCCGCACCCAACAGCTCGGTCAATTCCTTAATCACAAACTCCGTGGCATCAATGCCGCTGTCGGCAGGAACGTAAGCCGCGGCTTCATTGTCGTAAAAGATCACCCGAAGGGGTCCTTCAAAAATCTCCACAAGATTTTTTGCTTTTTGGTATCCTTCTCCCCGCATATCGGGAACCCGCAAATACAGCTTGGAATACGGACGCGCAGAAGCAGGCTTCTGTGCGTCTGTCTTTTTATTGTGCTCTGTGGGGGGCTCTTTTTTGACAGATGCGGCTTCAAACTGCTTATTCTCCATCAGCTCCATGATCTCGGAAACCAAGAGCTTGGGTGCTTCCTCTTCTCCGTCCCGCAGAGAGACCGTTCCCTTGACGAACAGCGGCGCTTCGATCCGTATAAAATGAGAAAGCTTGGCGTATTGAGAAGGAAAGGCGAGACATTCAATCTCTCCGTACCGATCCTCCAAGGTAAAGAACGCCATTTTTTCGTTCTTACGGGTGGTTTTCACCGTTACGGCAGACACAATGCCTGCCACCGAGACCGACTCCTTTTCCCTCACCGATTCCGTATTCAGCAATTCGGGAATTCCCTTGGTGTTCAAATACTCGGCATGGAGGCGGTAGCTATCTAACAGGTGTCCCGAGAAGTACATTCCCGAGCTTTCCCTCTCCAGCAAGAGCTTTTCCCGCAGAGAAAAATCGGGAATGTTCGGGTAGTCAAATCGAGGGGTGGTGGCTCCTGCCGCCGAAAAGGAAGAAAACATATCCAGCTGCCCTGCGATATTATTGCGATCCTTCTGCTGGATCATATCCACCAGCTGTTCAAAGGAGGCGAGGAGACGGCTTCGGTATACGCCGAGCTGATCAAATGCCCCCGATTTGATCAGTGCCTCAATCATACGCTTGTTGACGTCGTAAGGTGCCATACGCCGAACAAAATCCTCAAAATCCAAAAACGCTCCGCTGCTTCTTTCCCGCAGGATAGACTCAATAAATTGCTTTCCCACGTTTTTCAGTGCCAACAAGCCAAATACGATCGATCCATCCTTGGGATGAAAATAGAGACGGCTCTCGTTAATATCGGGGGGCAACACGCGGATCCCGTATTTCCCGCATTCGGCAATATACTCGGCAAGCTTGCTCAGATTCCCCAGCACCGAGGTCAACAGTGCAGCCATATATTCACAAGGATAATGCGCCTTCAGGTATGCCGTTCGATAGGAAATGACCGCATACGCCGCCGCGTGGCTCTTGTTAAAGGCATAATTGGCAAAGGATGCCATATCGTCAAACAGCTTTTCCGCCACTGCCGCATCCACACCATTCTTGGAAGCACCCGCAAGAAAGCTCTCCCGTTCCGCTCGCAAAACGTCGCCCTTCTTCTTGGACATGGCACGCCGCACGATGTCGGCGTGACCGTAGGTATATCCCGCGATGACACGGAAAATACTCATGACCTGCTCCTGATAAACGGTACAACCGTAGGTGGATTTCAGAATCGGCTCCAGCAAGGGGTGGACATAGGACACCCGCTCGGGATGATGGCGTGCCTCGATATATTGGGGAATTGAGTCCATGGGTCCCGGGCGGTAGAGGGCGATTGCGGCGATGATATCGTCCAGACAATCGGGCTTCAGCTCCGTGAGCATTTGTCTCATTCCCGCCGACTCCAGCTGAAAGAGTCCAAGGGTATTCCCTTTTGCGATCAACGAAAAGGTTTCTTTATCGTCAAAGGGAATCTGCTCCAGACGGAAGGTCGGATCGGTTTCCTGAACGGTTTGACAAGCCTCTTTGAGAATAGACAAATACCGAAGCGCCAAAAAGTCGAATTTCAGCAAGCCCAGATCGGCAATGGTATCCATGTCAAATTGGGTAACGACGGTTTCGTTACTCACTGCCAGAGGCACGTATTGCGCCACGGGCAGGTCTGTCACCACCAGTCCCGCCGCGTGAACCGTAATATTACGCGGCATTCCTTCGATCTGCATTGCCGTATCCACCAATCGCTTCACGGCTTCCGAGGATTCATACTGGGATTTCAGGGCGGTCATCCGCAGGGCATCCTTCAAGGTAACCCCGGGACCTCCCGGAACGGCTCGCGCCACGGGATCCACCTCAGCGTAGCTCATTCCCAGTGCTCGTCCCACGTCACGGATCGCCGCTCTTGCCGCCAACGTACCGAAGGCAATGATCTGAGAAACGTGATCCGAGCCGTAACGTTCAAACATATATTGGATCACTTCGTCCCGTCGGTTATAGCAAAAATCAATATCAATATCGGGCATACTAACCCGTTCGGGATTCAAAAAGCGCTCAAAGAGCAAGTCGAAGCGGATCGGATCCACGTCGGTAATCCCTGTCAGATACGCCACCAAGCTTCCCGCTCCCGAGCCTCTTCCTGGACCAACGGGAATCTCCTTGGAGCGCGCAAACGCCACGTAATCCTGCACGATCAGAAAATAATCGGAATAGCCCATCTCGGCAATGACACCCAACTCGTATTCTATGCGCTCCGCATAGATGGGCTCTTCCTTTTTCGTCAAGGTCAGCGTGCCGTCTTTTTTTCTCCGTTCCAGACCCAAAAGGGTCAGCTCCCTCAAGTACTCGGCAGAACTCTTTCCCCGCGGCGTACGGAATGTGGGAAGCTTGGGAGAATCGAATTGAAATTCAAAATTACATCGATCGGCAATTTTAACGGTGTTCTCAATCGCCCCCTCATATTTGCCGAACAGCATTTTCATTTCGGCATCGTTTTTATAATAGAACTCATCGGTCTCAAAGCCGATGGGGCGTCCGTCGGTAATCACCGAGTTGGTTTGCACACACATCAGAATCGCCTGCGTTTGCGCCTGCTCCCGACGCAAATAGTGACAGTCGTTGGTTGCCACGAGGGGCAGTCCGCATTCCTTTGCCAGTCTGACAAGCTCAGGAAGCACCTGCATTTGATCGGACATCCCGTGATTCTGAAGTTCAATATAAAAGTGATCCTTTCCGAATATCTCAGACAAGGTCTTGGCATAGTCCACCGCCTCCGCAAAGTCGCCCTTCAGCAACAGCGAAGGAATTTTACCCGCAAGGCATCCCGACAGGCAGATCAAACCATCGGAATAGGTACGCAACAGCTCTATATCCACTCTGGGCTTTGCGTAAAAGCCCTCGGTATATCCTTTGGAAACCATGGCAATCAGGTTTTTATAGCCGACCTCATTCTCGCAAAGCAAAACCAGATGATGGTACTTTCCCTCTCCGCTCTGTCGCTCGAACCGAGATTTGGCGGCAACGTAGACCTCACATCCGATAATCGGCTTGATTCCTGCCTTACGGCAGGCACGGTAAAAGGCAACCGCGCCGTACATTGCTCCGTGATCGGTCAGCGCTACGGCAGTATGTCCGCATTCCTTGGCGCGCTCGGGAATTTCGGAAATTCGACAAGCGCCGTCCAACAAGCTATATTCACTATGCAAATGAAGATGAACGAATTCTCCCAAAAGAATTTCCTCCTTCCCGATGGTTTTTACTATGATTTCTTTTGATCGTTCTCCTCCGACTGTTTCACGTCCTCTTCTCTTCCGGAAGAAAACGCCATGAACAAGCCGGCACCGATCCCCGTTACCCCAACCAAAACACCGAAAATGATCCAGATCAAGCCACTTTTGTCGGGTTCTTCATCGGCATCCTCGGACTGGTTTCGAATACGCAATCGTTCCGCGGTGATCAGGTCGGCAAGCCTGTCCGAGGAATGCTCCTTGCTATAGCCGCGAATCTCATTTAAGCAAAGGGAATACTCCTCCGAGGAGGAAGAAAGCGCTCTGGTACTGATTTTAATATATTCCGCCATATTTCGGGCATTAAATCCACGCATATCGATCCACAACTGGGCAGTTTCTTTTCCGCTGACCATATATTCCGCCGTCACGATCTCGGTTTGATTGCCAACGGTAATCACCACCTGATACAAGCCATCCGTAATATCCGACGGCTCGGCAATGGAAAGGGTAAATTTGAGATACGGCGTATACACAAAGTTTTCGGGATATTCGTACAAGCAAAACACGTCGGCGTGAGACGCTCCCTCTGTTCTGCGCATGGTACTGTAAAGTCCCCGAACTCCTTCTGTATCGTAATCCGCTTTGAGAGATTTACAGGAAGCCCCCGCAAACCATTCCCCGATATTTCCTTTGGAAAATTCCACGTAGGCAAAGGAACCCGCAAAAGACGCATCGTTCCGATCACAGTTGCCTTGATACACCCGACGAACCGCCAACGTATCCGAGGAAAAGCCCTCCACCACCGTCTGCCAATCCGTAGCATCGAAATACGGCAACAGCTGTGCGGTCATCGACAGCCCATCGGGGGTATTAATCGAGCCAAGCAACCGTTGCGCCTCCGACAGTCTATTGTCTGAGGAAGCAATCACAAAGGAAGAAAGCAAAGGAAGCAGATACAAACGGTAATACGAATAGGAATACGCGCAAGCAAAAGCGGTGTCTGACAAGGAATCGGATACCGACCAGAGATACAGATAGTGGGTGGGGGCGGAACCGTATCGCTCCTTCAAGGAGGACAAATATTGAGAATACACCTGCAGATTTTCCACGGACAGCTGTCCTTCGGGAGCCGTCTGCGCGGGATCGATTCCCTGCTCCAAGGATTCATTGGTAATCCCCAAGGGAGTCGTATCGGATTCAATCAAGGTACTGCAAGCGAAGTCAAAGCAGAAATACCGATCCAGATGGGCGAGAACCGACTCCAAAAGACTTGCGGCGACAGTCGGTGCTTCCGAAGAAGATGACGTATAACAATCCTCATCGCTGAAAGGAATTACGATATCCAGACTCGGTCGATAGACCCGAGCGGAATTTGCCACCGTTGTCAGATAGAGAGCATACCGTTCGGCATAGTCCTCCAAGGAGAGGCTTCCCTCGTACCGATCGATTGCTTTTCCAACGATCATTCCATCAAGCTCGCCGCTCCGCGTATCATCGTACCGTTGCGCCAAAAACTCCGAAACGGCACAGATCACAGTCATCGTTTCGCTATCGTATACGTTGGGAATTCGATGGGCGGTTCCTTCCAGTATGGAAAAAGAGGAAGGGCGATCGGAAAGAAGAAGCTGGAAATAAACTCGGCTACCGACGGCGGAATAGGTGCGAACCGCCGCGTCGAGCTCGTCTATTGCCGTTTTGTCAAAATAGATCTGTGTCTGATCCACGGCATACATCACTCCGTTGGAAACGTCACTGATCAGCTGATCCAGCTCAATTGGAACAATCGACGTTCCAAAGCCCAGAGCCCCTCCCACAGACGTCTCCGCTGAGGAAACACCTTTAAAGGCGGTCCGCTCCACAACCGCTTCCGCCTCTCCACGCACGCCCGCATACTGGGGCTCTGCCGCAAGGCTTACCTCCCCCGAGGGAGCTCGAAGAATCAGCGCATAACGGGCGAAACGGTCACCGATCCCTTGCGTAGCAATGGAAAAATGAAATTTGATGGCAATGGAGGCACTCGCCAGCGGTTGCTCCGACTGAAGCACGTCCGAAAGCGTCTGATTCGCCGAGATACGATACACCTCGATGGTAAAATTATTATGACTGATCAGAACGTCGTGATTGACAGTTCCGCTGATCTCGATTTTCTTCTGCTCCGATTGATAGGAGCAGGTATATGTAACCGCATGCTCCCGAAGCGTTTCATAAGCAAGCTTGTCGGAATCGGCAGAAAACTCGCCTTCCTGCGCATACGCAATCGGCATCATCGCGCCGATCATACAGCACACGGCAACCAGAAACGCAAGAATTTTTTTCATGGCAAGAGTCCTCCCTTCTTCATAAAATATAACAACATCTCTATTATACCACAAAATTCACCGAAAGGAAATAGAAATTCAAAAAATCCTTCCTAATATCAAAACAAATTCCCCTCAAAAAAATATTCTCCATATCTTTTGCGTTTTTCATTGAAAAGTTCGACAGATTATGCTATAATAACCGTAGGTAACACCATTGCGTATCATTCGGACATTTTTTGATTGTAAGGAGCGTCACTTGAAGCAGATTTATATTCTTCTATCCAAAACACAAACTCTCCCTTCCCGTCTCATTCACCGCATGACGGGCGGATCCTTCACCCATGCCTCTCTGGCTCTGACCCCTCAAACCGATCGATTTTACAGCTACGCCAGAAAAACGCTCAATAACCCTCTGAACGCAGGACTGATCGTGGAGGATATCCATGCCCTCGTGTTTGCCAAGTATCCTGACTGTCATTGTTCCCTATATGCCATTGAAGTCAGCGACGAAGGCTATGAAAAAATAAAACGCCTCCTTGATCTCTACTTAAAGAACCGTAAAAAAGCAAAATACAATTTCATGGGAGTGCTTCCTCTGCGCTTAGGAATTCGTCTGCAACGGCGCTGGCGTTTGGTTTGTTCTCAATTCGTGGCAATCGCTCTGCAGGAATCGGGGGAGATCACGCTTCCCAAGGATCCGTATCTGATGCTTCCCAATGATTTCCCCGCAATCAAAGGGGCAAGAAAAATATACGACGGTGTTCTGAAGGATTGCAATTTCAAGGAAGCGCAAGTCGTCGGATGCGGCTCGTAAACCGATCCGTATATTGCGTATATAAAGAAAAAATCCGAGAAAAATTTTCTCGGATTTTTTGGTGCCGGTGGTCGGGGTCGAACCGACACGGTATCGCTACCACTGGATTTTGAGTCCAGCACGTCTGCCAATTCCATCACACCGGCAATCGGAACAGGTAGTATTATAACACGTTTCTTTTGAAAAGTCAAGAACTTTTTTGAAATATTCTATATTTTTTTCAAAAAACGCTTGACAGACATTCCAAAGTGTGATATACTTGTAAAGCATTTTGGTTTACACCTGTTTTTTTGTCGCGCAAGGAGGCGTCGTCCCGCCATGTTTGAAAAAAATCTGACCGTAGGATATCTCCTTGATTTTTACGGAGAGCTATTACCCGAGCGGAAGCGTTCCGTTCTGGATATGTATTACAACGAGGACTATTCCCTTGCGGAAATCGCGGACGAGATCGGCATTTCCAGACAGGGGGTCAGAAACATCATCAAGAAAACCGAATGCGACTTGTTTTTTTATGAAGAAAAGCTCGGTTTGGCAAAGAAGATGCTTCAATTGGAAGGCTATGCCGATTCGCTCTGTCGTTTGGCGGAGGATCACTCCCTACCCGACTCGGTGAAAGAGGAGATTCTTCGTCTGGCATCCGCAATTAAGCAATAGGCTTCTCGAACCGTTCGATCCGCCGAAGGACACTTCTATGAAAGGAAGGTGAACGTATGTTTCAAAGTCTTGGCGAAAAGCTGGAAAACGCGTTTAAAAAATTTAAAAGCAAAGGAAAATTAACCGAAGCCGACATCAAGGCGGGCATGCGCGAAATCAAGCTTGCGTTACTGGAGGCTGACGTAAACTTTAAGGTTGTTAAGGAATTTATCGCCACGGTCTCCGAGCGCGCGGTAGGCGCGGAGGTTCTGGAATCCTTGCTCCCCGCTCAACAGATCGTAAAGATCGTCAACGAGGAATTGACCAATCTGATGGGAGGCTCTCAAGCCAAGCTGCAGATCTCCTCCAAGCCGCCTACGGTGGTGATGATGGTCGGCTTGCAGGGTGCGGGTAAGACCACCCATGCGGGAAAGCTTGCGAGTATGTATAAGAAGCAAGGCAAGAACCCCTTGCTCGTCGCTTGTGATATTTACCGTCCCGCCGCCATCAAGCAGTTGGAGATTGTAGGTGAAAAGCTGGGCATTCCCGTATTCACCTTAGGCGACAAGGAATCCCCTGTCAAAATCGCTTTCGAGGGCGTTGCTTACGCCATCAAGAAGGGCTATGATATGGTGTTTATCGACACTGCGGGACGTCTGCATATCGATGAGACTCTAATGCGGGAATTGCAGGACATCAAATCCAAGGTTGAGCCCACCGAAATTCTGCTCACCATCGATGCGATGATCGGTCAGGATGCGGTGAACGTAGCAAAAACCTTCAATGAGCTATTGGACGTTACGGGTGTGATTCTCACCAAGCTGGACGGCGATACCCGTGGCGGTGCCGCGCTGTCGGTCAAGCACGTTACGGGCAAGCCCATTAAGTTTATCGGTACCGGTGAAAAGCTGGATGCCATCGAGCCCTTTTATCCCGACCGTATGGCTTCCCGAATCCTCGGTATGGGAGACGTGCTCTCCCTGATTGAAAAAGCCGAGCAAGCCTACGACGAGAAAAAAGCGCAGGAGCTGGAAAAAAAGATCCGCGAGGCAACCTTTACCCTTGACGATTATCTGGAGCAGTTCTCCCAGATTAAAAACATGGGCAGTCTCGAGCAGCTGATGGGAATGATGCCGGGAGTCAAGCCCGGGGTGCTGAAGGATGCGAAGGTCGATGAAAAAGCCTTGGCTCACATGGAAGCGATCATCCAAGCCATGACTCCCTATGAGCGAGAAAAGCCCGAGGCACTGAATGCTTCGAGAAAGAAGCGAATCGCCGCGGGAAGCGGAACAACCGTAGAAGAGGTCAACAAGCTTCTGAAGCAGTTCGATCAGACCCGCAAGCTCATGAAGCAATTTTCCAATCCCAAGCAGTTGTCCAAATTCGGACGAAAAAAGATGAAAATTCCGTTTTAATTGATTACGGATTTTTATAAATTTTATATTTTAATTTTATTTTTTGGAGGAAACAAACAATGGCAGTAAAAATGAGACTGAGAAGAATGGGCGCCAAGAAGGCTCCTACCTACCGTGTAATTATCGCAGACAGCCGCTCTCCCAGAGACGGTCGTTTCATCGAGGAGATCGGATACTTCAATCCTATGAGCGATGAGATCAAAATCGACGCGGAAAAGGCTAAGGCTTGGATCGCAAACGGCGCACAGCCCACCGACACTGTAAAGGCTCTGCTGAAGAAGTCCAACATCGTTGACTGATTGCATTGGTGAATTCATATGACCGATTTGAAGGAAACCTTGTGCGGCATTGCCAAAGCCATCGTTGACAGCCCCGACGAAGTTTCTGTTGAGGAAACCGTAAGCGGTAACAAAATATCTCTGGTACTTACCGTTGCAGAAGCCGAAACGGGTATGGTCATTGGCAAAAACGGAAAAATCGCAAAAGCGATCCGCACCGTAATGAGAGCAGCAGCATCTACCGACGGCAAGGATGTAACCGTTGACATTCGTTAAAATTATCATCCCAAAAGTGGGAGCCGATGGGTTCGCGATCTTATTCGCAATCGGCTCTCCTTTTTGTTTGACGCAGGAGTGAATCATGAACCAAGCTTCCCATCTTCTTTTTCATCCGTCCACGCCCTTGACGGATACGGTCAAGGAGCTGATGGAGATTCTCGATATTCTTGAGGAGAAAGGAACAGCATATCTGAGCGGTTTTCCGCAAACCGCCTTTTTTCTTCCGCAAAGCACGCTATCGAAAAACGACATCGTGGCGTATTATG
This sequence comes from Clostridia bacterium, assembly GCA_017463065.1. Lineage (GTDB taxonomy): Bacteria > Bacillota > Clostridia > Oscillospirales > CAG-272 > HGM12713. Next base: position 2,817 of record JAFTPX010000002.1, on the reverse strand, counting down.
CCTATGCCCAATCCTTGTTCGCGGCAATAGACCGCGCCGACCGTTGTCTTTCCCGCCTATCCGAATGGATGATCGAGGCAGACCGAAAGGTCAGACCCGAGCTGGTGGCTCTGGGAGACGAGCTTCTCGGGGAATACCTGAGCTTCCGATCCGCCATCAATGACTTTCTGATCCAAAGTGAGGAAATCGTCCGAGCGGAAGAAGCCGATCGTTCCGCGGACAAGATCATTCTTTCGGCGAAGGAGCTCGCCCGCGCCGAGGAGCGGTTTTACGGATTCTTACGAAATTTCGAGAAGAATGCTTCCCTCTCGCCAGAAATTACATAACTATTCTCCGCAAAACGGTACAGACTATGAGTAAGGCTCTGTACCGTTTTTTATTCCCCTTCCTTTCTTTTCGTACATATGATGATAGAGAATATCTCATCGACAAAGGAGGCGATACCGTGGTTGACTATTCATCCTTGCATGAGCTGTTGGAGCAACGGCACTTTGCGGAATTCATGAAAGCGATTGACCGCATGAACGCAGTGGATGCGGCAGACTTTCTTTCCATCGTTGAACCGCCCCATCTCCCCATGGTATTCCGATTATTAAAAAAGGACACCGCCGCCGATATTTTTGCGGAATTGGAGTCCAATGCGCAGGAGCAAATCATTCAAAGCATGAGCGACGAGGAAATTGCCAAATTCATGGACGATCTATTCATCGACGATGCGGTGGATCTTCTGGAGGAGCTTCCCGCAAACATGGTCAACCGAATTTTGAAAAACACCTCTCCCCAGCGAAGAGGAGTGATCAATCGGTTTCTCAACTACCCTCACGATAGCGTGGGCAGTATCATGACCTCCGAGTTGGTCAGCGTATATTCCCACTGGACGGTGGAGCAATCCGTAGACTATATCCGAAGGATCGGCATCAGCAAGGAAACGGTTTACGTAATCTACGTCACCGATTCCTCCAAGGTTTTGTCGGGAATTCTGGAGCTGAAGGATCTGCTGTTTGCCCCGCCCACCGAACGAATTTCCGAGCTGATGGATTCCTCCATCATTCGCGTTCTGACCACCGACGAAAAGGAGCATGCAGCCTCCCTCATTTCCAAATACGATCTTCTGGCGCTTCCCGTAACCGACAGTGAAAATCGACTGGTAGGCATCGTCACCGTAGACGATGCCGTAGACGTCATTCAGGAGGAAGCCACGAAGGATATTGAAAAAATGGCGGCAATCACGCCAACCGACAAGCCCTATCTGAAAACGGGTGTCCTTGCCACTTGGCTGACCCGCATCCCGTGGTTACTGCTTTTGATGGTTTCCGCCACCTTCACGGGAACCATCATTACCTACTACGAGAACGCACTGGGGCAGGCAGTCATTTTGACCGCCTTTATTCCCATGCTGATGGATACGGGCGGAAACGCGGGCGGGCAAGCATCTGTGACCATCATTCGCGGTCTTTCTCTGGGCGAGCTTCGCATGGGCAATATTTTACGGATTTTGTGGAAGGAGCTTCGGGTCGCCCTTCTCTGCGGGATAACACTGGCGGCGGTGGTCTTTGGGAAAGCCATGCTTCTGGATAAAGCCTCCCCCGCCGTAGCGGGTGTGATTGCCGTCACCATACTGGCAACGGTGATCGTTGCCAAGCTGGTGGGCTGTTCTCTTCCTATTCTCGCGAAGCGGATCGGCTTTGACCCCGCAGTCATGGCAAGTCCCTTTATCACGACCATTGTGGATGCCGTGGCGTTACTGATTTATTTTCGTATTGCCGATGCCGTTCTCGGACTTTGAGGGATTGCGTTCCACATACAGCTTGCGATAAAGATCTTGGGTTCGCTCAGCCATCTGTTTCGCGTTCAGCTCTGTCCGAAATCGTTCATATGCCTTTTGAGACATGGCATCGTATAAGGCGGAGTCTTGGATAAGGCGGTGGATGGCGTCCGCCAGCAGCTCCGCCCGTCCCACAGGATACACCAGTCCGTTTTCTCCGTCCCGCACCATATACGGATTGCCTCCGTAATCACTGACCACGGCGGGCAGACCAAGACTCATTCCTTCCGACAACGCCAAGGAGGAGGTTTCCGTCCCTACGGAACAATTGACGTTCAGATTCATGATATTGAAATAGGGTGACACGTCCTCCGCAAATCCTGTAAACCGAACCCGCTCGTCCAGCTTCTTTTGGCGGCAATACCTCCGCAAGGTATCTGAAAGACTGCCGTCTCCCACGATCAGAAAATAATATCGATCCGATCGCCCCATCAAGTGCTCCGCCGCGCGCAGAAAATCCATATGTCCCTTGCAGGGCTCCAGTCTGGCGCAAATACCGATCACCGTTGCATCTTGCGGAATCTCCAAGGCTTTCCGCATACGGCTTCGTTCCTCAAGGCTCTGCTCGGGAAGCCCTTCCACGCCGTTGATGATCACCGCAATCTTTTTTTCCCGAACTCCCATTTCCACAAGGTTTTCCTTTGCCGCCTCGGCTACGGCGATGATCCGATGGGACAGAAGCTCCTGTATGGTCCCGACCAAAGCCTTCCCCACGGCACTTCGTTGCCATGGGGGGATCGGATAGGCGCAATGACGGGTATACAAACGGATTGGGATTCCCCAAAGCATTGCCGCCACACGGCACGTCAAGCACCCGTGACAATGGATCAGGTCCGGCTTCCATTGCTTGAAGATCCTTACGTATTGAGGAATCGCGCGCCACTCCCACGAGCGGTCCCGACAGCCGTCAATCTCAAACACCTCCACGCCGATGTCGGTCAGCCTTTTTTTTAAGGCGCTTCCTCGGGGAAGAATGACCGCCACTTGAAATT
>JAFTPX010000025.1 GCA_017463065.1 Clostridia bacterium | reverse complement strand
ATATAAAAATGGTAGTAGCAGGAGATTTTAAGAACGGCATTACGTTCGACATGGACGGTAACGTCTATCAGGTGATCGAATTTCAGCACGTAAAGCCCGGTAAGGGAGCGGCTTTCGTTCGTACCAAGATTAAGAACGTCATCACGGGCTCCGTGATCGAGCGCACCTTCAGCCCCACGGACAAATTCGAGAATGCGTATATCGAGAGAAAGGAAATGCAGTATTCCTATAATGACGGCGATCTGTATTACTTTATGGATATGGAGACCTTCGATATGCTGCCCCTGAACAGCGACAAGCTTCCCGACAGCTTTAAGTTCGTCAAGGAAGAGATGATGTGTAAGATCGTTTCCTACAAGGGTAACGTATTCGGCGTAGAGCCTCCCACGTTCGTAGAACTGGAGGTTACACAGACCGATCCCGGCTTTGCGGGCAACACCGCAACTAACACCCTGAAGCCCGCAACGCTGGAGACGGGTGCCGTGATTAAGGTTCCGCTCTTTATCAACGAGGGCGAGGTACTGAAGATCGACACCAGAACCGGTGAGTATCTGTCCCGCGCGTAAGCCAAATGGAGGTGCGTATGACATTGATTGAAAAGGCGGCTTATTTGAAGGGCTTGGCAGACGGCATGGAGCTGGATCGTTCCTCGAAGGACGGCAAGCTGATCGGAGCCTTGATTGACCTTGTGTCCGACATGGCGGAGGAGATCGGAAATCTGCGGGAGGACGTAGAAACGCTGAACGATTACGCCGAGGAGCTCGACGAGGATCTGGGAAGCGTGGAGGAGCTTCTTTTTGATGACGCTGACGAGGACGAGGAATTTGACTGCGACGGCGATTGCTCTTGCTGCGCAGAGGATTGTGAGCTTGCGGAGGAGGATGACTACTTTGAGGTAGAATGTCCTTCTTGTGGCGATACGATCTGCTTTGACAGTAGCATCGATCCCGAGGAGCTGATTTGCCCCGCTTGCGGCGAAAAATTTGAGTGCTTGGTTTCTGAAGAGGATCTCAAGGCACTGGATGCTGAATAAAAAACAAAAAGCAAATGAAAGAATCCTTCGAAAGAGGGATTCTTTTTGCGTTTTCATGATTTGTCAACATAAAAGGATTGTTGATTGGTAGCCGTGGATTTTGCGATTGACGGTTCATTTTTTGAAAAAAGCACTCGAATCAATGGAAAAAATCCCCACCCGATATGTGAGCTGGGAGAAAAAATATTCCTTTTTTTAGAAAATTCGGCAGGATTCACAAACCCATGTTCCCCAAAAAGTTTTCCATACCCTCCCCGAAAAATCCATGGTTGCCTATGGAAAACTCTGTTGATAATGTGGGAAACCAAGTGTTTCCAAGGGCTATTAAAAAATTTTTTTGTTTTGGACTATGGAAAACTTTCCGAAAATTCTTGTCAAGGTGTTTTTGAAAAAAGTTCATTTTCAACAGGTTGCACAATGCCAACCAAAAATTTCCTGACGGCACTGAGAAAAAGGAAGCCGTTTGTAAAAAATTTCCCCAAGCGAAAAAAAGGATTGACAACTCCGCGCCGATTGTGTATAATAATTTGAGAGTAATTCTCAATTTGGAGGACGGTATGGCAGAATACAAAACCGAGCAGAAAAAAATGCTGTCGGATTTTTTGAGAACCAATCGGGATCAGGCATATACGGCAGAGGATCTGGTAGAGGGAATGCGGACAATGTACGGCGAAGGTGTACCCGCGCTCAGCACGGTTTACCGTCTGATCACCAGACTGGTGGAGGAAGGAACCGTGAAGCGCTTCGTCAAGGGGCATAGCCGACGGTTCGTCTATCAGATTGTAGAGGGAGAGCACTGTCACTCTCATTTGCATATGAAATGTATCGGATGCGGACGGTTGTTGCACTTGGATGATCGGGTGTCCGACGAATTGCTTTGCGCGGTACGTCAGTCCAGTCACTTTTCGGTCAACGAGGAGGCGACGGTGCTGTTCGGGCAATGCGCGTCCTGCGACCGAGGAGGTTGCGGGGAAGAGAAGAAACAGGGAGAGAAAACGAAATGCTGAAAAAAGGATTGGCGGTGACGCTTGCGCTAATTTTACTTCTGATGCCTCTGGTAACGGGGTGCGGAGAGCGGCGCGACGATGGCGTACTGCGAGTGGTCTGCACGGTCTTTCCTCTTTACGATTGGGTCAGAGCCGTAATGGGCGACAGAGAAAACATAGAAGTGAGCTTATTGGTGAAGGACGGAACCGATCTTCACAGCTACCAGCCCTCGGCGGCGGATATGGTGAAGATTTCCTCCTGTGAGCTTTTGGTTTGCCTTGGCGGTGGATCGGAGCTTTGGGTAGAGGAGGCACTGAAGAAAAACGACTCGGGAGAGGTGCTTCGGCTGACCGAGGCGGAAGGGGTTACTCTGCGACAGGTATCCGACGAGGGATTTGCCTCCGATTGTGAAACCGACTGCGAGGAGGATCACGACCATGCCCACTCCCACGAGGAAGGGGAACAGGACGAGCATATCTGGCTGTCCTTAAAGAACGCCCGTGGGTGCGTAGAGGCGATCGTGGCGGCACTGTCCCGTCTGGACGAGGCGGGAGCGGAGGCGTATCGGGCAAACGGTGATGCGTATGCGGCAAAGCTGAGCGCATTGGATGCCTCCTATACGTCGGCGGTTGCTCAGGTCGCCCAGCCGCGGCTGATCGTTGCCGATCGGTTTCCCTTCGTTTATCTGGCGGAGGATTACGGTGTGTCCTATCTTGCCGCTTTCCGCGGCTGTACCACCGATACCGACGCTACCCCCGATACGGTGATCCGCTTGGCAAAGGGAGTCAAGGACTGGGGGCTTGGCGCGGTGCTGGTTACCGAGAGCGGGGATCCATCCTTGGCGCAGAGCGTGATCCGCGCGGCAGAGCGGGACGGGGTGAAGATTCTGGTGATGGACTCGATGCAATCGGTCACGCAGGCGCGGATCGACGAAGGCGAGAGCTATCTTGCGGTCATGGAACGGAATCTCCCCGCTTTCCGACAGGCGATCGCCCCCGCATCATGAGCGGACTTGAGGGTTTCATTGGAAAGGAATGGTTATGTCACAGATTATATGTCAGGACGTGTCCCTCGGATACGACGGGGCCGCCGTCTGTCAACACGTCAATTTTAAGGTCGAGCGAGGGGACTACCTTTGTATTGTAGGGGAAAACGGGTCGGGGAAGAGTACGCTGATGAAGGCGTTGCTTCGCCTCCGCCCGCCCTTGGAGGGAGAGATCGTTCTGGGGGACGGCGTCCGTCAGAGCGATATCGGATATTTGCCTCAACAAAGTGAGGCGCAACGTGATTTTCCCGCCTCGGTGGGCGAGGTGGTGCTTTCGGGCTGTGTGGGACGGGCGGATTTCGGCTTGTTCGCGAGAAGAAAAAACCGTATGGTTGCCCATGACAGTATGGCGCGCTTGGGGATCTGCTCTCTTGCGTCCCGCTCCTACAGCGAGCTTTCGGGCGGTCAACAGCAAAGAGTGCTGTTGGCGAGGGCTCTTTGCGCTACCGAGAAGATCCTGCTGTTGGACGAGCCCGTGGCGGGGTTGGATCCCCACGCCACCGAGGAGCTTTATGAGACGATTGCCCGCCTGAATCGGGAGACAGGGGTGACGATTTTGATGATCACTCACGATCTTGCCGCTGTCATGCGGTACGCCAATCGGGTGTTGCATATGAGTACCGTTCCCACCTTCTATTCGTCGGTGGAGGACTATCGGGATGGCATGGACTTCCCGCTGGGGGAAGGAGGTACGCCGTGAGGGAATCGGGTTCTCTGTTGCGAGAGTATTTCTCCTATGACTTCGTATGGTACGCGCTGATCGTCGGCGTGCTGGTGGCTCTTTGCGCCGCGCTGTTCGGCGTGGTTTTGGTGCTCAAGCGGTTTTCCTTTATCGGAGACGGCTTGTCTCACGTGGCATTCGGCGCCCTTGCCGTTGCCGCGGTGTTGAATCTGAGCGACAATATGCTGTTGGTGTTGCCCGTGACGGTGCTTGCCGCCGTTCTGTTGCTGAAAACGGGACAGCACACCAAGCTGAAGGGGGATGCCGCCATTGCGGTAGTCTCGGTTGGCGCACTTGCGCTGGGCTATTTGCTGATGGATCTGTTTTCCGCTTCCGCCAACGTGGCGGGAGACGTGTGCGGCAGTTTGTTCGGTTCCTTTTCGATTCTCACACTGTCGAAATCGGACCTTTGGCTTTGCGTGATTTTATCCGTGGTGGTGATTGCCCTGTTCGTGCTGTTCTATCATCGGATCTTCGCGGTAACCTTTGACGAGGATTTTGTCCGCGCCGTGGGCGTGCGCGCCTCGCTTTACAATCTGTTTTTAGCGATGATCACCGCAGTGATCATCGTGCTTGCGATGAATCTGGTGGGATCGCTGCTGATCTCTGCCCTTATCATCTTTCCCGCCTTGTCCGCTATGCGGGTGTTCCGCAGCTTCAAGAGGGTGGTCATCTGCTCGGCGACTTTGTCGGTGATCTGCGCCGCTGTGGGCATTTTGCTTTCTCTGATCGCTTCTACTCCCGTGGGCCCCACGGTGGTAGCGGTGGATATGGGGGCGTTCCTGATCTTCGCGTTGATCGGACGCATGGCTCGTAGATAAGCGGCTTGGTAAGCGTTACGCGGTTTATATGAATACGGAAAGGATCGTTTTATGAAAAAAGCCCTTGCCTTTCTTTTGGTTTGTCTGATGCTGGTTCCTTCTCTTGCGCCCTTGGCGGGAGCGGCGGCTTCCACGGACGGGCTGCACGGACTGTCTTTTGACAATCCCAACGAACCTCACGCCCATCGGGCGGTGGTTTCCCCCGCCGACCTATTGACGATGCTGGTTGGCTCTGTCCCTGCGTCGGCGGAGGCAGACTATCTGAATCATTATTACGGAGAATCCCTGACCTATACCGACGGCTTGCCTGACACACTGGTGTCGGTGAAGCAAACCGACGAGGGGGAGCTGACCGTTTGGGCAGAGCCCTACGAATACACGTCATCCAACGGACGGCGGGTGGTCTGGTTGCCGATGTACGCCCTTTGTGACGGACAGAGGAAGAGTCTGTCCCTTACTTCGGACGAGCGCTATACCGCTGTATTTGACGGCTTGGAGGGGGTCGCCACGGTGATCGTTGCCTATCACGGCTCCTTGTCTTTGTCTGCCGCAACGGTCAATGGACTGATCAATTTCGCTTACGACGACGCGGTGCGGGGAAAGGATGCGGCGGCGGCGGTGCTGGCGTATGAGACCGCCAAGGCGGAGCACGCCGCGTATATTACCGCGCTGTTGGAGTATTCCGTAAAAAAGAAGGAGTACGACACCTACGTGATGGCGAAGGAGGAGTATGACGTGCTGCTCGCCGCTTACCGGCAGAATCAGAAGGATTGGGAAGCCTATCAAACCCAAAAAGCGGCGTATGATGCCTACGTATTGTCGCAGGAGCAATATTATCGGGATCTGGAGACCTATCGGACGGACTACGCCAAGTACGAGCAGAGCGTAGGCGGGTACAACGCCTATCTGACCAATTTGACGGTGATCCGCGCGTCGATGGCGGCAATGGAAAGCTTGTATACCAAGCCCGAGGGCTATAACAGCCTGTTCCATGCGTTGCAGAACGCGGAGCTTGTGACCATGTTTGAAAAATATCAAGGAATCCTGACCGCCAATTTCAGTGTTCCCGCCAGTGATATCAAAAATCTGCGGGTCTGCTCCGACCGCCTCAATGAGCTGCTTCGGCAGTACGACGAGAAGCGGCAGATCTCCGAGCAGGAGGCATTCCTCTTTTACAAGCAATATTACAGGGAGATCTGTGATCGTTTCAATTATCTTTACGATGAAATGACCGAGATTATGACCCCTTCCATCTACGTTCTCATGTGCGGTAAGCTGGAGCGGGATTACGGAAAGGAGCTGGGCGCGTATAAGCAAAAGCGGATCAAAATCGTGCTTTCGCATATTTACCGTATTTGTCTGTGTCTGGATGACAAGGAGTCCGCGGCGGATACGTGGAGCTTCTTTAACGACGAGGGCGATCCTCACACCTATTATTTTGCCGATCTGTTGGATAAGCGGGTGATCATTGCGGACACCAACGCCTCGGATCCCTTCACGCTTACTTGGATGGACGAGGTGCTTCCGCTGACACCGCCCACTCTTCCGACTGCTCCGACACCCGTACAAAAGCCCGTTGCGCCCGCGACGCTGAAGGAGCCTACGGAGCCGAAGGTCGTTACGGAGCCGACCAAGCCCACCTTCGTCGCCGAGCCGCCCAAGGCGCCGTCCTCGCAAACGTACTCGCTGATGGAGCAGACTCAAATGATCCGAGAGGCGGAGGCGGCGGGAATCCTTGCGCGGCGGCAGGAGGTCAGCGAGTCGGTGAGGGTGTCCTTGTCCGAGAAATGTGTTTCCAAAAGCATTTCTCTTGTGGAAGCCACCTCCGTGGGAACGGCGTACTATCCTTCCGCGGACGGAAGCGAAACGCTATCCGAGCCCTTCTTCTCTCTGAAGGAGCTTCCCACCCCTCCCAGCGAATACCGCAACGTCCACACGGTCTATACCTTTCGCGGCTGGTCGGTTTCTTCCACGGAGTATCTTCCCCCGACGGAAATGGTTAACGGTCTGAGTCTGTACGCCATGTATACCTCGGCGAAGCGGGAATACCGCGTGACCTTTGTGGTGGAGGGCGAGGAGCCCGTGACACAAACCTATTCTTACGGCGATCAGCCCGTCTATCCCAACGGTGAGCCCACCAAGGCGCAGACCAATGAATACGACTATACCTTTTCCACTTGGTCGCCCCCTCTGCGGAGCGTGACGGAGGATATGATCTATGAGGCGGTGTTTGTCTCGGAGGAGCGCCGCTACTCGGTTACCTTTGCGGTGAACGAGGAGGAAAGCTATACGGTCTTTTATCGCTACGGCGAGACTCCTGTTGCCCCTGTTACTCCGATTTCGTATCTGGACGGTACGACGTACTATGCCTTTGAGGGTTGGACCCCCGAGCTGACGGCGGTGACGGGACAGACCACTTATCGGGCAAGCTACCGTCAAATTCCCTTGGCGACCCTGCCCGATCAGACCGAGGGAACGCTGACCCTTACGGTTTCTCCTGCTGCCTATACGTTGACGGTCAGCGGTGAACGGGTTGGAGTTGCCTCTCTGGCGGGACTTGCCAATGGGAACGGCAAACGGCTGGAGCTCTGCTTTTCCGATCATAACGTTTCCTTTTCCGTCAGTGATGATACGGTATCCTCTCTCTGGAGAATGGGAGTGGCAAGTGCCGTGTTGCTTTTGGAGGAGGGACCGGAGGGGCGCGGCGTTGGCATTTGCTTTCTTGACGATCGAGGAAACCTTCTTCGCCCCAATGGAGAGATCCGTCTGCGGATCGAGCACGGTCTGCCTGACGATGCCAAGATATTCATCCGCGGGTCTTATGACAACGGGTTTTATACCAACGACCTGCCTGCCGCCACTACGGGGGGAGTCTCCGAGGTGATCGCGTCCGTGGGCGTTTATTATAAGACGGTGCGAAAATACGCCCTTACGGTGCTCCCGTCGGAAAACGGAACGGTTCTGTCCGAGCAGTCCTTCTATTTTGCGGGAGAGACGGTGAAGCTTTCCCTCTATCCTAACGGAGAGTTTCGGTTGGAATCCTTGCGTTTGCGGAACAAGACCACGGACCAGACGTGGAGTCTTCCCTCTGCCGCGGGATTGACGATGCCCGACGGCGACGTGGAGCTCTTCGCCGTGTTCGTTCCCGTGGAATACACAGTACAGTTTCTCTATCACGGCGGCTCGGTTTCGGCGCAATACCGAATGGGCGAGGAGGTAGAGATTCCCGAGATTCCCGCCTCATTTGAGGAAAACGGCTTCTTTTATGCCTTCCTCGGATGGTCCGCTCCCGTGACCATGGTGACGGGAGATGCGGTCTATACCGCCAAGTATTACAGCGTGCGGGCGGAGGAGGTCAGCGACAGCGGAGATACGGGAAATACGTGGTTGGCGATCCTTCGACGAGTGGTATTGCCCGTTGGCGGAGCCGTCCTCGGTATCGTGACGGCGATTACCGTTCCCACGGTGATCCTTGTGAAGAGATGGCGAAAGAAGTACCCCAAAAAGAACGCAAAAAAGAAAACCAAAAAGGATCGGACGTAGTCCGAATATCAAGGTAAAAACTGACCCTCTTTCTTAGGAAGGAGGGTCGTTTTTTGTGTTCTTTGAGGCTTTGTAAGGTTTATTTACTGAGGGAAAGAAACCAAGCATACAGAAATTCGTTTCTTAGATCCCGCTCGCAGGCTTGCGCTCGAGGATGACACCTTTGGGAGAGGTTTTGTTATATTCGTTCGTTTGTTTGGACCGTCGAGGACGCCGGTCCCTACAATTTTGCAAAAAAATGTTTGTGTATTTGTAGCCGCTTTAAATGATAAAATCTCAACACACGGCTACAATCAAAGCAACAAATTTAATAAAACCTTGTTTGGACCGGCGTCCCCGACGGTCCGCATAAAAAAACAATCAAACACGAATATTCACAACCAATCGGCGTATTCGCTGCAAACAAAAAAAGAACTTTCCGCCAGAAAGTTCTTTGAAGGAGTCCAGAGGAAACTTTCTCGAAAGAAAGTTTCCTTTGGCGCATCCCCGCATCCTTGCATCCCCGCGTCCTAACGCATCCTGACGAGAAGAAGGAGCAGGACGTTCAGGATTCCTTGCGCCAGCTTTGCCAGAAAATACGGGCGGAAGGAGACGGGACGGTTTTCACAGAGACTCATCATTTGAAAATGAACCGACAGACCCGACCAACCCACGGCAAAGGCACAGATTGCCTCGGCGGCAGGGGACGGACAGACGGCAGAGCGGGACACGCCCCCCGTCATTTCAAAAAAGGAAACGATGACGGCACTGACGGTCTCGGGAAGATCAAGACCGCAAACAAGGCTTTCCAGCGTTCCCAAAAACGCCGAAAAAAAGACCACGAAGGCGCAGATGCGGAGCATGGCAAGCGCGGAGGAGCTGACCGCATCGGTAAAGGCGGAAATCCCTTGGGGACGGGGAGCGGGAATCGGAGTCTCCGACGGGGAACGGTTGCCGCCTTTTTTTCTTCGCAGGCGATTGCCGACGATTCCCGTCAGGGCGGCGGATAGTAGGGTGATCAGATAGAGCTGAATCCCAAAGGAACGGTTGCCGAACAGCGTGGCGCCGACGGCACTGATCAGAAAGGCGGAGCTCGGGTTGTTGGAAAAGGTTAAGAGAAAGGACAGCTCCTCCCGATCGATCCGTCCGCTGTCGTAAAGGGAGAGAGCGCATCGGGTCCCCACGGGAAATCCACAGCAAAAACCCAGCAGCACGGCACAGCCGCTTTCCCCTTCGATGCCGAACAGCGCACGGAAGGGTTTGCGCAGAAGGCGCCCAGCGGCTCTTGCCGCCCCGCTTGCCACGATCAGCTCGGAGAGGATCATAAAGGGAAACAGAGACGGAATCACGGTAGTCACGCAAAGCTTCAAGCCCCCCGCCATCTGGGCGATGGCAATCTCCGAGTTTCTCAGGATCAGCGCCAGCGAGAACACGCTCATTGCCGCGAAGGCGATCTGTCCCGCGCTGTGGCGGTGACGAAGAGTAGGTTTGGGGGATTTCTCCCGAAGATCGGTCATGCGGTGACCCTCCGTATCATAAAATAAAAAAGAATCGGAACGGAAGCTTCCTTTCTATTTCTACTTTACCGCGGGGAAAAATATGCAAAGCGGTTGGATTCGGAGGGCAATGATGAGCAAAAAAAGACGAGAAGAGGTGCGGCGCGGCGAGCGGGCGGGGATTCGGGAGCGAATGACCAAAAGTCTGGATCTTCCCCCCGATCTTTTGGGGGGCGGATGGATCGAGATCCGCGGCAGAAACGAGGTAACGGTAAAGGGATGCGGTAAAATTCTCTTGTATACCCCCGAGGAAATTCGGGTAGGCTTCGGCAAGGACTGTCTGTCGGTGCGGGGCAAGCGGTTGGTCTGTACCTCCTACTACGTGGGAGCGGTGGGAATCGAGGGCTATATTTGCGGACTTTCCTTTGAGGAGGCGTGAGATGAGGAGACCGTTACTTTTTTTGTTTGGATATGAGAGACTGCGAACACGCAGGGAATACGCGGGAGAGCTTCTGGAGCTTTGCCGAAGAGGGGGCTACGTCTATCGGAACGTGACCTTCTGTGAGGAGCACGTCTGTCTGGACTGCTCTCCCGCCGTCGCCAAGCGGCTGTTGTCGATCTGTGAAGAGCGAGGGATTCCGCTCATTATCGAGAGATCCTTCGGGCTTCCCGCAGTTCTGTGCCGTTACCGTCACCGCTTGGGGATCTTTGTAGGACTTTTTCTGTTTGCGGCAATTCTGTTCTTTTCGGGGCGGGTGGTTTGGAGCATCCGTGTGGAGGGAAACCGCACCTTAAGCGACGAGGAGGTTCTGGAGGAGCTCCGTCTGTGCGGCATGACCGTGGGGGACGTGATCGGTAATCTGGATACAGGTGTGATCGAAAATCGGGTGCTGATTCTTTCGGACGAGATCTCATGGATCAGTATCAACATGATCGGAACGGTGGCGGAGGTGGAGATCCGCGAGGTGGAGGCGGTGCCGATGGAAACCGAAATGGCGGCGGCGAATCTGGTAGCGGACCGTTCGGGCAGAGTGGAATGGTTGGAGGACACACGGGGGAATATCGCCGTGGAGATCGGAGACGTGGTGGAGGAGGGAGATCTTTTGGTGGGGGGCTTGTACGACAATCCCAACGGCGGGTATCGGTATACCTGCGCCAAGGGGAAGGTGTTTGCCAGAACCCGAAGGGAGTTTGAGGTGGAGATTCCCTATTTCTATGAGAAAAAACACTATACGGGAGAGGGAAAAACCGAAAAATATTTGATTTTCTTTAAAAAAGAAGTAAAATTTTTCGGAAACACTGGAAATTCCTATGCCACTTGTGATACAATAGATACGGTGGAATACCTTGAGCTCCCGGGAGGGGTGACTCTGCCCATTGGCATCCGCACGGTCCGATCTATGGAATACGAGATCGAAACGGCGGCGCGGAGCGAGGAGAGTGCCGTGGAGCTGGCACAGTATCGGCTTCGTTGCCTGATGGAAAGTGAGGCGGCGGAGGGAATGCTTGTGAAGAAGCACATGATCGCGGAGCTGACCGATGAGGCGTACGTTCTCCGTTGCCGTGCGGACTATATTGAGGATATCGCCAGAGTACAGGAGATCGAAATCGAGGGCGTGCCGTAAGGGACGATGCCCGATTCAAAATACACGACCTAAAAAGAGGAAACGATGGAACAAAGAACGGTAAAAATCGAATGTGCCGAGCTGACCGCAAAATTGTTCGGCAGCTATGACGTAAACGTAAGAATGCTGGAAAAGGCGTTTTCCGTGGCAATACGAAATCGATCGGGAGAGGAAGGCGACGCGGTGACGGTCAGCGGAGAGGACGGAGAGTCGGTTCGCATGGCGGCGGAGGCGGTTCGCTATCTGACTGATATGGCACGCTATAACGAGGAGCTGACCGATCAGCAGGTGGGATACGTCATCGAAATGCTACGGGAAGGAAAGGAAGGCGAGCTTTCGGGACTGGAGCGGGACTGCATCTGCGTTACCACCCGAGGGAAGCCCATCAAAGCAAAGACCGTGGGGCAGAAGCGATACGTGGAAGCCATTGCCAAAAACACCGTGGTGTTCGGCATCGGTCCCGCGGGAACGGGCAAGACCTTCCTTGCTGTTGCCATGGCGGTGAAGGCACTCAGGGAAAAGCAGGTCAGTCGGATTATTCTGACCCGTCCCGCCATCGAGGCGGGGGAAAAGCTGGGCTTTCTGCCCGGGGATCTGCAAAGCAAGATCGACCCCTATTTGCGTCCGTTGTACGATGCCATGTTCGAGCTGCTCGGCGCGGAGAATTATCAGCGCCAGCTGGAAAAGGGCGTGATCGAGATCGCGCCGCTGGCATATATGCGAGGACGGACCTTGGACGATAGCTTTATTATTCTGGACGAGGCGCAGAACGCCACTCCCGAGCAGATGAAAATGTTTCTCACCCGCCTTGGCGCGGGAGCCAAGGCGGTGGTCACGGGCGACCTGACCCAGACCGATCTGCCCGACCGTCAGAAAAGCGGACTTGCCGTGGCGGTCAAGGTGCTGAACGGGGTGGAGGATATTGCGGTCCACGCCTTCAGCAATCGGGACGTAGTGCGCCATAAGCTGGTACAGCGGATCATCCGTGCCTATGAAAAATACGAAAAGAGCGAATACGAAAAGAAGGAAAAGAAATCTGCCTCAGCCAGATATCGGGCAGAGCGAAAGGGCGGCTCGGAAGGAGACAAGCAATGAAGAATAGGGTGATGATCTATTTTGCCAAGAATAGGGACGATCTATCCGTGACCTACGGACTCAAGCGACTGATTCGCGAGACCGTGGTGGCGACCCTTGCCTACGAGGGCTTTCGCAATCCTTGCTCGGTTTCGGTGACCTTTACCGACAACGAGGGAATTCGGGAGCTGAACCGTCAGTATCGAAACATCGACAAGCCAACCGACGTACTCTCCTTTCCTCTCATTAACTTTGCGGGCGGGGAGGAGCCTCCCGCGGACGAGCCTCAGCTCCTGCTCGGAGACGTGGTGCTATCCTTGGAACGGGCAAGAGAGCAGGCAGAGGAATTCGGACATAGCTTTGAGCGGGAGACGGCGTTTCTGACCGTTCATTCCATGCTGCATCTGCTGGGCTACGATCACGTGGACAGCGAAGAGGAGGACAGAGAAATGCGCCGCAGACAGCGGGAAATCCTTGCGAGCATGGGACTTTCCGTGAAATAAGAACGAAAAAGAGGAAAAGACAGAAGAAGGAAAAAAAGATGAAAAAGACAGGATTTATCGCGATTGTAGGACGCCCCAACGTGGGCAAATCCACCTTGTTGAATTCCATTCTCGGAGAAAAGGTGGCGATCGTTTCCAATAAGCCCCAGACCACGAGAAACCGCATTACGGGTATTTTTACCAGAAACGAGGAGCAGTTTGTGTTTCTGGATACCCCCGGTATGCACCAGCCCAAGAACAGCCTTGGGGAATTTATGGTGAAGGAGGCGGATTCCTCCATGCGGGAGGCAGATGCCGTGATACTGGTGGTGGACACGGGCAAGGAGATTTCCGCGGTGGAGGAAAACGTGATCGGATATCTGAAAAAGAGCGGAATTCCCGCCGTGCTGGCGCTCAATAAGATCGACCAGTACCGTCGGGAGGATCTTGCCGAAGCCATCAGTAAGTATGCCGCCAAGCACGACTTTGCCGCCTTTGTTCCGATCAGCGCGCGAAGCGGAAAGAACGTGTCCGAGCTGTTGGACGAGTGTGCCAAGTTTTTGGAGGAATCTCAGTGGTTTTTCCCCGAGGATATGATTACCGATCAGCCCGAGCGGCAGATCGCGGCGGAGATCATCCGCGAGAAGATCCTGCGCACGCTGAATAAGGAGGTCCCTCACGGTACGGCGGTGGTAATCGAGGAATTCAAGGACGAGGGAACCCTGGTTCGGATCCGCGCCGAGATCTTCTGCGAAAAGGCGTCCCATAAGGGTATCATCGTGGGAAAAAACGGTGCATCCCTGAAGCTGATCGGCACCTATGCCCGTGAGGATCTGGAGAAGATGCTGGGCGTGAAGGTATACCTGAATCTTTGGGTAAAGGTTAAGGAGAATTGGCGGGAAAGTGCCCGCACTGTTGGCAATTTCGGCTACCGAGAGGAAACGTAAAGCGACGTCAGTCTGTCGCGAAAAGACGATCAAACGGAGAATACCTATGAAAAAAGCAGTGGACGGGCTGGTCTTGCGGGAGATGCCCGTAGGCGAGAACGACAAGCTTCTGACCGTTTTGACGGCAGGGGAGGGAAGAATTTATCTGACGGCAAAGGGTGCCCGTTCCATGCGCAGTAAGGTCATGCCCATCTGCCGCCTGTTTACCTATGCCAATTTGGAATATTACGAAAAAAACGACCGCCGCTGGCTGTCGGGGGGCTCGGTCAACGAATGCTTTTTCGGTCTGAATTCCGACATTGAGGGCTTTTCCCTTGCGTCCTACGTGGTGCAGGTAGCGGCAGAGATCACGGGGGAGGGTGTCCGAGCGGCAGAGATTCTCCGCATGACCCTCAATACCCTGTACTGTATCGAAAAAAAGCAAAAGCCTTACGGGCAGATCAAGGCGGTGTACGAGCTGTTTGCCGCCGTGGCTTCGGGATTTGCCCCCGATCTTGGGCACTGCTCGGTCTGCGGCTGTCGGAATCACGGACAGTTCTGGCTGGACGTGATGAACGGTCACCTGATCTGCGGCGACTGCCTTGGCAAGCGCTCGGGAAACCTGCCCCTTCCCGAGGTTGATCCTTCTGGCGCGCGGAACATTCTTTTGCCGCTGGATCCTTCGGCGACCGCCTCCCTTCGGTACGTTTGCGAGGCACCTCTTGCGAGGATATTTGCCTTTTCTTTGACCGAGGGAGAAAGCATGGCGCTCTTTTCCCGCGCGGCGGAGACCTATTTGCTGAATCACTTGGAGAGAGGATTTGACACACTGGATTTTTACCAATCCGTGAAGGAGTCTACATGAATATTACGGAAAAAACACTGACCACCTTGGAGTTTGATAAGATTCGAGGGATGCTTGCCGATGCTTGTCCCACCGCTGGAGCGGCGGCTCTGGCAAGAGGTCTCTGTCCCACGGATCACGCCGATCTGGTTCGGCGCAGACAAAAGCGGACCACCGATGCCCGCAGACTGTCCGATGCCAAGGGGATGCCCTCCTTCGGTAGCGTGACCGACGTGGGGGATCTTTGCGAGCGCGCCCAAAAGGGTGCGGTGCTCACGCCCCGTGAGCTGATGGACGGTGCGGCGGTGCTTCGTTCCTCCCGTCAGCTGTTGGAGTATAGCCGAACCAATCGGCTGTTTCCTACGGTGCTGGATGAGGTCTTTGAGCGGCTTCTGCCCAATCGGCATCTGGAGGATCGGATCACACGGTCGATCCTCTCCGAGGATCTGATTGCGGACGAGGCGAGCCCCGCTCTTGCGGATATCCGCCGAAAGATCCGAGGAGCCAACGTTCGCGTCAAGGATACCTTGGCAAAATATATCGGCGGGAGCTATTCCAAATATCTGCAGGAAAACATCGTCACCCAGAGGAATGGACGGTACGTGATTCCCGTCAAGGCGGAGTGCCGTAACGAGATCAAGGGTCTGATCCACGACACCTCCTCCTCGGGGGCAACCATTTTTGTGGAGCCTATGGCGGTGGTGGATGCCAACAACGAGCTGAGAATGCTGGAGGCAAAGGAAGCCCATGAGATGGAGAGGATCCTTGCCGAGCTGTCGGGAGAGATCGCGGATATCGCCCACCAGCTGAATCTGAATTATCACAATATTACCGAGCTTGCCTTTGCCTTTGGCTGCGCGGAGCTGTCCCATCGGATGGAGGGCGTAGAGCCCATTGTCACCGAGGAGCGGATTTGCCGACTGGAGCGGGCAAGACATCCGCTGATCGATAAGAAAACGGTCGTCCCCATTAGTCTGACCTTGGGCTCAGACTACGACACGCTGATCATTACGGGACCCAATACGGGCGGTAAGACAGTGGCACTGAAGACACTCGGTCTGTTTGCCGCCATGACACAGGCGGGCTTGCATCTTCCCGCGGAGGAGGGCACCTCCCTTTGTCTGTTTGAAAAGATCCTTGTGGATATTGGGGACGAGCAGAGTATAGAGCAGTCTCTGTCCACCTTCTCCTCTCATATGGTGACCATCGTTTCCATCGTGGAGGAGCGGAACGATCGCTCCTTGGTGCTCTTTGACGAGCTGGGCTCGGGAACTGATCCCGTGGAGGGGGCGGCGCTTGCCGTGGCGGTCATTGAGGACACGAGGGCGGCAGGGGCGCTTTGCGCCGCTACCACCCACTATAGCGAGCTGAAAACCTATGCCTTGGATACGGAGGGGGTCTGTAACGCCTCCTGTGAATTTGACGTGGAGACCCTGCGTCCCACCTACCGTCTGATCGTGGGAACTCCGGGAAAATCCAACGCCTTCGCCATCTCGGAAAAGCTTGGCTTGCCCAAACGGATTATTACCAGAGCGGGAGACTGTGTAGGCGAGGAAAATAAACGGCTGGAACATATTCTCGGAGAGCTGGAGGCGACCCGTCAGGCGGCGGAAAAACAACGCGCGGAGGCGGAGGCGATGCGGGCGGAATACGAAGCCTACCGTGCTGATGCCGAGCGGCAGATCGCCAACCGACTGGAACAGTCGGAAAAGGAATTGGAGAACGCCAGAAAGAAGGCGCAAAGCATGGTAGAGAGTGCCAAGGCTTCCTCGGAATTCATTATGAAGCAGATGGATAAGCTGCGGAAGGAAAAGGAATCCGAGCGGCTGGGTGAGGAGCTGGCACGGGCAAGACGGGAGATCCGTGAGCATCTGCGGACTCAGGGGGATTCCTTTGATCCTGTGATCGTTCGGAAGGACGAGGGGTACGTACTGCCTCGTAAGCTGAAGCGGGGCGATGAGGTGTTGATTGTCAGCCTCGGAAAGAGGGCGGTTCTTACCGAGGACCCCGACCGTTCGGGCAAGGTTTCCGTGCAGGCGGGGATTATCAAGACCAAGGTAGCCCTGACCGATCTGCGGTTGATCGAAGAGGAGATCGGCGTAGGAAAGGGATCTGCCAAAAAGAAGGCAAGCGAGTACCGTATGACGGTGAGCCGAGACTTCAGGGACGAGATCCACTTGCGGGGCATGACGGGAGAGGAAGCGTGGAGCGCGGTGGATAAGTATTTCGACGAGGCGCAGATTGCGGGCTTCCATACCGTTCGTCTGGTTCACGGAAAGGGAACGGGTGCCTTGAAAAACGCGCTGTGGAAATACCTGAAGACCGACCGACGGGTGGCATCCTTTCGTATCGGTCAGTTCGGAGAGGGCGACGGCGGCGTGACCGTAGTCGAGTTGAAATGACCGTTTTTTCGCAAACAAATTGGATAAGGAAAACCAAAAAACGACGGCATTGTTTATGCAAAGTCATATTTCGCCGAATTTTTTAGAAAAATTTTCAAAACCGCTTGTTTGAATTAAAAATTTATGCTATAATATAATCGCTTATTGTTGTCTAACAGAAAAATATAACGGTCGGAGGATTTTATGAAGGAAGCACAGTTTGGGGAGCTTAGTGTAATCGGTATGAAGGGCTGCGAGGAGTTTGCCGCACAGGTAGACTACTATCTGAAGGAATGGCGCCGTCACGGGGGAGAGGATTCCTTCCTGGTTTCGGCGGATTGCCCCCGCTTCGGAACAGGCGAGGCAAAGGCGTTGCTGCACCAGTCCTTGCGGGGACACGACGTATACATCATTTGCGATACCTTCAATTACGGTGTCAAGTATAAGATGTACGGTCAGGAAGTGCCCATGAGTCCCGATGATCACTATGCGGATCTGAAGCGTATTATCGCCTCTGTCGGCGGCAAGGCAAGACGGGTAACGGTCATTATGCCCATGCTTTACGAGGGCAGACAGCACAAGAGATCGGGCAGAGAGTCTCTGGACTGCGCCATGATGCTGCAGGAGCTGGTGGGTATGGGTGTATCCAACATCATCACCTTTGACGCCCACGATCCCAGAGTACAAAACGCGATTCCCCTTTCCGGCTTCGACGACGTGAAGCCTACTTATCAGATGATCAAGGCTTTGGTGAAGAACGTACCCGACGTGGTACTGGATAAGGACGAGCTGATGATCATTTCTCCCGACGAGGGCGCAATGGGCAGATGTATGTACTTCTCCTCCGTGCTGGGTATTGATATCGGTATGTTCTATAAGCGCCGCAACTATTCGATCGTGGTGAACGGAAGAAACCCGATTGAGGCGCACGAGTATCTGGGGAAGGATCTGACAGGCAAGGACGTGATCATCGTTGACGATATGATCTCCTCGGGCGAATCTCTCATTGACGTAGCCCTTCAGCTGAAGGAAAAGGGAGCAAAGAGAATCTTTGCGTTTACCACCTTCGGTCTGTTTACCGACGGTCTGGATAAATTTGACAAGGCTTGTGCCGAAGGCATTATCAACAAGGTGTTCACCACCAATTTGGTTTACCGCCGCCCTGAGCTTTACACCAGAGATTGGTACGTAGAGGTCAATATGTGTAAATACGTTTCTTACATTATTGACACGCTGAATCATGACGAGACGATCAGCGAGCTGCTCAATCCCGTGAAGCGGATTCATAATCTGGTTGAGAAGCATAAGAAGGAGCAGAATTCTCAGATCAAGATGTCCTTTGATCACGAGTAATGCTAAAAAAGAAAGACGTGTCCTTGGCGGATTGCGTCTTTCTTTTTTGTTGGAAGTGGGAATTATTCAAAGTTAATTTACAAAGAATTGTTTTCTATGAAATGAAATTGTATTATAATGATAAAAGATATCATGGATATCTTTCGACAAAAAAGGAGAACTTGCTTTTATATGATAAAAACGTTGGCAAAAAGCGTACGAGAGTACAAAAAAAGCTCAATTTTGACCCCATTGTTCGTATCCTCAGAGGTTGTAATCGAATGCTTGATCCCTTGGCTGACCGCCGAGATGGTGTCCGCCGTTTCCGCGGAGGTGGAAAAGGGAGGAGACGGCGGCTTGCGGATCATCGTCAAGTTTGGTCTGTTGCTTGTTCTGTTGGCGGCACTGTCCCTGACCTTCGGTGTACTGTCGGGGCATTTTTGTGCCATCGCCTCCTGCGGCTTCGCAAAAAATCTGCGCCATGATCTGTATACGTCGGTGCAGAGCTTTTCCTTCGCCAACATGGATAAATTCTCTACCTCGGGGCTCGTGACCCGTCTGACCACGGACGTGACCAACGTACAGATGGCGTATATGATGCTGATCCGTACGGCGGTTCGCTGTCCCTTTATGCTGGTGTTCGCCCTGATCATGGCGATCGGGATCAGCCCCAAGATGTCGCTGGCGTTTGCCGTGATCATTCCCGCGTTGGCGATCGGACTGTTTTTTATCATCCGAAGCGCTCACCCCATTTTCAAGTCGGTGTTCAAAAAATACGACCGACTGAACGAATCGGTACAGGAAAACGTACACGGAATCCGTGTGGTCAAGGCGTACGTTCGTGAGGAGCACGAAAAGAAGAAGTTCGCCGCTGCCTCGGAGGAGGTGACCGCCGACTTCACCAGAGCGGAAAAGATACTTGCTCTAAACAGCCCCCTGATGCAGTTCTGCTTTAACGCCGTGATGCTGATGGTCTGCTTTTTCGGTACTCAGCTGGTGGTTAAGTCCAACCAGACCGAGCTGGCGATTCCCGAAATATCGGCGCTTCTGACCTACGGCGCGCAAATTTTGATGAGTCTGATGATGGTTTCCATGATTATCGTTATGGTGGTTATGTCTGCCGCCTCCGCCGCCCGTATTGCCGAGGTGCTGAACGAGCAAAGCGCCATTGTCAATCCTCCTCATGCTGTGGAAGAGGTTGCCGACGGAAGCATTATTTTCAATAACGTCAGCTTCCGCTATTCCGACAAGGCGGAAAAAAATGCTCTTTCGGAGATCAACCTGTATATCGCTTCGGGCGAAACGGTGGGCATCATCGGAGGAACAGGTGCGGGAAAGACCAGCCTGATTCAATTGATCTCCCGCCTCTACGACGTCAGCTGTGGCTCGGTCATGGTAGGCGGTGTGGACGTACGGGAGTATGATCTGGAATGTCTGCGGAACGAGGTGTCTGTGGTGCTTCAAAAAAACGTTCTGTTTTCGGGAACCATCAAGGAAAATCTCCGCTGGGGTGATCCCAATGCCTCCGACGAGGAAATGGAACGAATCTGTAAGCTGGCGCAAGCCCATGAGTTTGTCAGCTCCTTCCCCGAGGGCTACGATACCTATATCGAGCAGGGAGGAACCAACGTGTCGGGCGGACAGAAGCAGAGGCTTTGTATTGCCAGAGCCTTGCTCAAGAAGCCGAAAATTTTGATTCTTGACGACTCCACCAGTGCGGTGGATACCAAGACCGATGCCTTGATCCGTAAGGCGTTTGCCGAGGAAATTCCTGATACTACCAAGATTATTATCGCGCAGCGGATTGCGTCGGTGGAGAACGCCGACAAGATCGTTGTGATGGACGGCGGACGGATCGAGTCTGTCGGAACCCATGGGGAGCTTTTGGAGAAGAGTCCCATTTACCGTGAGGTATACGAATCTCAGACGCAGGGGGGGAATGAAAATGAGTAAGCCCCAAATGAACAAAAGACCTCCCATGAAAAAGGGCGTACTGAAGCGCCTTCTGGGGATGCTGTTCCGTGAGTATCGGACTCAGCTGTTGGTGGTGGTGGTCTGCGTGGCTCTGGTTGCCATCGCCTCCACCATTGCCAGTATCTTTATGAACAAGTTCCTCCTGTTGATGGAGGAGGCGCTGAAGGGCGGCGGATGGGAATCGATCAGCGCGGAGGTGCTGAAGAATCTGCTGGTCATGCTGATCATTTACGGCATCGGCTGGATCGCCTCCTTCCTGTATACCCGACTGATGGCGATCGTGACCCAGAGCTTTTTGAATCAGACCCGTCAGCGGATGTTCTCCGCCATGGAGATCTTGCCACTGCGGTATTTTGATACCCATCCTCACGGGGATATCATGTCCTACTATACCAACGACATTGATACCCTCCGCGAGCTGATCTCCCGAAGCCTACCCCAGATACTCAATTCGGGACTGATCCTGATTTTGTTGGTCTATAATATGATCCGACTGAGCGTTTGGATGGCGCTTGTAATCGCCGTCGGCGTGGTAGGCATGATTTTTGTCACCAAGACGGTAGGCGGAAACAGTGCGAAATTCTTTCTTAAGCAACAAAAGTCCATTGCCAAGGCAGAGGGCTTTATCGAGGAAATGATGCACGGGCAGAAGGTCGTCAAGGTGTTCTGCCATGAGAAAACCAGTGAAAAGGACTTCGACGAGGTCAACGAGCAGCTTTGCGGTGACGCGACCAACGCCAACCGTTTTGCCAATATTCTCATGCCGATCATGGGAAACATCGGCAATATTCTGTACGTGCTGATCGCCTTTGTAGGCGGCTTGCTTGTCATGCTGGGTGCCCCCAACCTGTCTCTCTCGGGGCAGGCGATGACCTTTGCGGTGGTCTTGCCCTTCTTGGGAATGGCACGGCAGTTTACCAATAACGTCAGTCAGGTTTCTCAGCAGATGAACGCTATCGTGATGGCGATGGCGGGTGCCAACCGTATCTTTGAGCTGTTGGATCAGGAGCCCGAGGTGGACGAGGGCTACGTGACCTTGGTGAACGCCAAGGAGGTGGATGGCGAGATCGTGGAATGCGAGGAGCGCACGGGTACGTGGGCGTGGAAGCATCCCCATTCGGCGGACGGAAGCGTGACGTATACCAAGCTGATGGGCGACGTGCGGATCGAGAATATGGACTTTGGCTACGTGCCCGAGAAGCTGGTGCTTCGGGATATTACCCTTTATGCGGAGCCTGGGCAGAAGGTTGCCTTCGTGGGCGCCACAGGCGCGGGGAAGACCACCATTACCAATCTGATCAACCGCTTTTACGACATCGACGACGGCAAGATCCGTTACGACGGAATTAATATCAATAAGATCAAAAAGGCAGACCTGCGCCGTTCTCTGGGCGTGGTGCTGCAGGATACCAACCTGTTTACGGGAACGGTGATGGATAATATTCGATACGGCAAGCTGGACGCCACCGACGAGGAATGTATCGAGGCGGCGAAGCTGGCGCACGCCGATGACTTTATTACCCGTCTTCCCGATGGGTACAATACCATGCTGACCGCCAACGGCGCGAACCTCTCACAGGGTCAGCGACAGCTGATCTCCATTGCCCGCGCGGCGGTGGCGGATCCCCCCGTCATGATTCTGGACGAGGCGACCTCCTCCATCGATACCCGTACTGAGTCCTTGGTACAAAAGGGAATGGATGCCCTGATGAAGGGCAGAACCGTTTTCGTCATTGCCCACCGCCTCTCTACCGTTCGCAATTCGGATGTGATCATGGTGCTGGAGCGAGGACGGATCATCGAGCGCGGAAGCCACGAAAAGCTGATCGAGGAAAAGGGAAAATACTATCAACTGTATACGGGTGCGTTTGAACTGGAATAACGGCGAGAAAGGAGAGAGTATGCAATACTCATTGGGAATCGATATCGGCTCTACCACGGTCAAGACCGTGTTGATGGGAGACGGGAAGATACTGTACGAAAAATACGAACGGCATATGTCCCGCGTTCGAGCCAAGGCGCTTGAACTGTTGGAGGAAATGAAGCCTCATCTGGAAGGCAAGCAATTTACCGTGGCGCTATCGGGCTCTGCGGGACTTGGGCTTGCCGAGGCGTGCGGGATTCCCTTCGTCCAAGAGGTGTTTGCTACGGGCGAGGTGGTCAAACGGCTGGAGCCCGAGGTGACGGCAGTCATTGAGCTTGGAGGAGAGGATGCCAAGATCATCTTCTTCGACGGAGGAACCGACGAGCGAATGAACGGCAGCTGCGCGGGCGGTACGGGTGCTTTTATCGACCAGATGGCAACGCTTTTGAATCTGGATGCCGACGAAATGGATCGGCTGAGTCTGAACCATACGCGGATCTATCCCATCGCCTCCCGTTGCGGCGTGTTCGCCAAGACCGATATTCAGCCTCTGCTGAATCAGGGGGCGAAGAAGGAGGACGTGGCGGCAAGCATTTATCAGGCGGTGGTCAACCAGACCATCGCGGGCTTGGCACAGGGAAGAAAGATCAAGGGAAAGGTTCTGTTCCTTGGCGGACCTCTGTACTACTGCCGAGGACTTCGTCAGCGCTTTCAGGAGACCTTGAGGCTGTCCGAGGAGGAGGCGATCTTCCCCGAGTATGGCAGATACGCCGTTGCTATGGGTGCCGCCATTTACGCGGAAAAAGCGGGATACGTGACCGATGCCGATACATTGGCGGAGGGGATCCAAAGCAATCTGTCTACCGCTACGGTGTCCAACCGTCTGCCCGCGCTCTTTGAGAGCCGAGAGGAATACGAGGCGTTCCATATGCGTCACGCCAAGGCGGACGTGGCAAAGAGGGCGATCGATACCTATGAGGGAAGGGCGTACCTCGGCATTGATTGTGGTAGTACCACCACCAAAATGGTGCTTCTCTCCGAGGACAAGGAGATTCTGTATTCTTACTATAATTCCAACCGCGGCAATCCCGTGGAGATCGTGCGGGAGCAGCTGCAAATGATCTTTTGGCTTTGCGGTAACCGTGTTCAGATTGCGGGAAGCGCGGTGACGGGCTACGGCGAGGAGCTGATCAAGCACGCCTTCGGGGTGGATCTTGGGGTGGTGGAAACCATCGCCCACTATACCGCCGCCAAGCACTTCCTTCCTGCCGTGGATTTCATTTTGGATATCGGCGGACAGGATATCAAGTGCTTCCGTATCCGCAACGGAGCCATTGACAGCATCATGCTCAACGAGGCGTGCTCCTCGGGATGCGGCTCCTTTATCGAGACCTTTGCCCGCTCCATGGGCTATGAGATCGATGAGTTCGCGAGCAAGGGACTGATGAGCCCCGCTCCCGTGAATTTGGGAAGCCGCTGTACCGTCTTTATGAATTCCTCCGTGAAGCAGTCTCAGCGGGACGGCGCCACGGTGGAGGATATCTCCGCGGGGCTTTCGGTGAGCGTGGTGAAGAATGCTATTTATAAGGTCATTCGCGCGGGAAGTGCCGACGAACTGGGCGAGAATATTGTGGTACAGGGCGGAACCTTCTATAACGACGCCGTGCTCCGTGCCTTCGAGCAGGAGCTGGGGCGGAACGTGATCCGTCCCGCCATCGCGGGGCTGATGGGCGCATACGGCGCGGCACTGTATTCCATGCGGGTGAAGAAAAGCACCCTGATCGGAAGGGAGGGGCTGGCTGATTTCGTACATACCTCCAAATCCGCGGTCTGCAAGGGCTGTACTAACCATTGCCACTTGACGGTAAACACCTTCTCCTCGGGCGAGAAATTTATTTCGGGGAACCAATGTGAGAAGGGCTTGGGCGTGGGAACGGTTTGTGAGGAGATTCCCAATCTGCATGAATTCAAGCGTCGGTATCTCACGGGACTTGCCGCCCAGAGTAAGGAAGGGAAGCGGGGAGCTGTCGGACTTCCCTTGGCACTCGGTATGTATGAGCTTTTGCCGCTGTGGTACGGTCTGTTTGGGGCGCTGGGCTTCCGTGTGGAGGTATCGGGCATGTCCACTAAGCGCACTTACGAAAAAGGACAGTTCTCCATTCCCTCCGATACCGCCTGCTATCCTGCCAAGATCATGCACGGACATATCGAGGAGCTGGTGGAGCGAGGGGCGGACGCTATCTTCTATCCTTGCCTGTCCTATAATATCGACGAAAAGGATTCGGACAACCACTATAACTGCCCGGTGGTGGCGTATTATTCGGAGCTGTTAAACGGCAATATGGAATCCTTGGAGAAAACCAAATTCCTCTACCCCTATCTGAATATCAACAGCCGCCGTGAATTGACCAAGGGCTTGCACGCCTATCTTTCCGACTTCTTCCCGAATCTTTCACGGGGAGAGATTGCGCGGGCAGTGAAGGCAGGCTTTGCGGAATACCATCGCTACATGAGCGCCGTGCGTCAGGAGGGCGAGAGGGCGGTGGCGTACGCAAGAGAGAAGGGCAGGCGGATCATGGTTCTGGCAGGCAGACCCTATCATGCGGACGCGGAGATCGGACACGGCATCGATAAGCTGGCGACCTCTCTTGGCTTCGTTGTGGTTACCGAGGACAGCATCTGTCAGCTGGCGGAGCATCAGCCCGTCCGAGTACTGAATCAGTGGACCTATCATGCCCGACTGTACCGTGCCGCCCGCTATGCGGCGGAGAATCGTGACGTGGAGCTGGTTCAGTTGGTTTCCTTTGGTTGCGGCGTAGATGCGATTACTACCGACGAGGTGCGCTCCATTTTGGAGCAGAGCGGCAAATTCTATACCCAGATCAAGATCGACGAGATCACCAATCTCGGTGCGGTTCGGATTCGACTGCGCAGTTTGATTGGCGCGCTGGATCAGTAAGGCGGAAAGGAGCATCGGACATGGAAAAAACTTATATTTCCTTTACGGAAGAAATGAAAAAGGACTACACGGTTCTGATCCCCAATATGCTTCCCATGCATTTTACCTTGATCTCCAAGGTGATGCAAAATTTCGGAATTCGCTCCGAGCTGTTACTGACCCAAGGACAGCACATCAAGGATACGGGACTGAAATACGTACATAACGACACCTGTTATCCCGCCATTCTGGTCATTGGACAATTCATCGATGCCCTGCAAAGCGGAAAATACGATCCCCATAAAACCGCGCTGATTCTGTTTCAGACGGGAGGCGGCTGTCGTGCATCCAACTATATCAATCTGCTCCGAAAGGCACTGGAAAAGGCAGGCTACGGCTACGTTCCCGTGATTTCCATGAGCCTTGCGGGACTGGAGGATCACCCGGGCTTCAAAATGACGGTTCCCGTCATTCACCGCTTGATGTACGCCATTCTTTACGCGGATCTTCTCATGCTCTTGCGCAATCAATGCCGACCCTACGAAATCAAGAAGGGAGAAAGCGAAGCGTTGGCGCAGGCGTGGACCGATCGCTTAGCGGCGGAAATGGGGGCTTCCAACAAGATCTCTTATAAAAAGATCAAGGAAACCTACAAAAAGATCCTTGCCGATTTCAACAAAATTCCCCGCGCCGAGGTTCATCGTACCCGTGTGGGCGTGGTGGGAGAGATCTTCGTGAAATATTCCCCTCTCGGGAATAACAATCTGGAGGATTTCCTCGTGAAGGAGGGGGCAGAGGTCACGGTCCCAGGTCTGTTGGATTTCTGCCTGTACTGTGTGTATAACAATCTGATGGATACCAAGCTGCTGGGACGGAACAAGGGGCAGTACGCCGTTTGGCGGATCGCTTACAAGTTCTTTATCAAGAAGCAAAAGGATCTGATCGACATCATCAAGGAAAACTCCGAGTTCGATCCGCCCACCCCCTTTGAGCATACCGTATCCCTCATCAAGGGATATATCGGAATCGGCGCGAAGATGGGCGAGGGATGGCTTTTGACCGCGGAAATGCTGGAGCTGGCGGACAAGGGAATTAAAAATATCGTTTGTACTCAGCCCTTTGGATGCCTGCCCAATCACATTTGCGGAAAGGGAATGATGCGTCCCATCAAGGAAAAGAACCCCGACATCAATATCGTGGCGATTGATTATGACGCGGGAGCAACCGCTGTCAATCAGGAGAATCGAATCAAGCTCATGCTTGCCAATAGCTCCGATTGAATCAGAACACAGAAAAACCCCCGCTTGCGGCAATGCCGCAAGCGGGGGGAGTTTGTTTATGATGGGGATTGCGTCATGAGAAGATTTCTTTCCAATCGTAGGTATCGCCTGTTCCCGATGCTTCGATCGTCATCTCCAGCGTCGGTACGTTCTCGGGCGTGCTCGGGGTGGGCTTGTTGTTGACCAAATGATTCAATTCGCTCGGCAGGGTGTAGCTGACAGGCTCGTTGTAAGTGCTTCCGCCTCCCTCGGCCTCGTCCTCCAGCCATGAGCGAAGGGCGTAAGGATTCTCGGTCACCATGGATCGGAACCAATAGCTATTTTCATTCTCGCTACCCAAGAGAGTAACCATCTCATTCCATGTCGTTGCATTTTCGTCCAGCTTTGTGGATCCATTCAACGTTCTATGATTATAGATTTTCGCGTCAGGGTTTTCGGGATCGTCTTGAGCGTGAGGCCAGTAGAAATTATGAGGGGAAGTTTTTATTGTATTATAACACCAATCCACATAAGCAACGAAGTGTTGATCCGCCCAGTCGGTGGAACTCTTTACATCATCACGGGAAGCCCAGTTGTAAAAGCGGTACTCTCCCGATTTATCTTGAGAATACTCCGTGTAGAAGCACTCACGGGACTCGGTTGCCTTTGCCAGATGATAAATTTCCTCGCTGAGGATAGAAGTGGTGCTTCCGCCCGTGAGCAAGCCGGTCTTATCGTCTACGTGCACGAAGACCCGTCCCGCGCAGAGTGCCAACGCTTCGTAGAGGGAGGTCATCTTGTAATCGGTGACTTCGCCGCCCTTGGTCATGGAGAGTGCCTGTAATTGCTCGTAGGTCCAGTCATCGACTGCCGAGGAGGCGGGATAGCTGATGCCGTCAATGATCCGTCCCGCAAATTCATAATAGTTGGTGGTGTCGGACAGCGTGGCATCGTGAATGATCACGGGAACCTTGTCCTTCGTCAAATGCACGTCAAACTCAACCACGTCTACGCCCGCAAGGATCGCGCTGACAATTCCCTCCAGAGAGTTGTCGGGGTAATTGGCAAGGTCTCCGCGGTGCGATTTGATGGTGACACGAGTACGTACCTTTGTCATGGCATAGGTCTTTTCGTAGAAATTGTCGTATTTTCCGACGTAATTTTCGTCATAGGACCAAGTCTCGTCTGCCCATACAGGCTGGAAGCTTGACAGATACTCTTCCACGCTCATGGTTCCCATGACCCGCTTCAAAGATTCGTCGGAAGCCACGGGCTTGTTGGGAAGCTTGGTGCGGAGCATACCCACGCTGCCCGCGTCTCGGAGTTTGAGCAGAAATTCGCCGACCAATTGCTCCCAAGTATTGTAATACTCGGTGGGCGTTCCCGCCAGCAGGATGAAGTCATATCCGTCGTTGCTCAGGGACAGCTGATACTTGCCCAGTGTCAGATTATCCTCCGCCGTGGTGAGGGAGGTGTTTCCGATATAGATGGTCTTCAGGGTCTTGGAGCTTTCGGTGACCTTGGAATCCATGATCACGGGTACTCGGATGCCCGTTTCGGTCTTCAGCCGATCTCTCAGCTTCAGCGCTGCCCCGCGGGCGTTTTCGTCGTTTTCGGGATAGACGATCTGATAGTTTGCCGCCAGCTCCTCCGTGGGGGTATCGATGGTGGTGCTTCCGTCGGTGCTGATGGCGCCTGTGTAGTACCGTCCGTATACACGGCTGTTTGCATCCGCGGTAGGCTGAATGAACGCACGGACACTCAAAGAAACCTCAGTGGGAATGTTGTCGATCTGTACCGCGTAGAAATATGTGGAAGTGGTATCGAAGGTATCCTTGGGAATGTAGCGGATCGCGATGCCGCCGCTATAGCCCGTTACGCTCTGGTATACGCAGTTCGTGATCAGGGTCGCTTTCTGGTTTGTGTCGTTTCTGGTAAGCTCAAAGCCGACGCGGTAGTAATCGGTCAGAGCTTCCTCCGCTTTGTCGATGGTGGAGAGCAGACGGAGATCCACGCCGCTCTCGGTCAGTCGGGTCTGTACGCCCAGATCCAGCACGGCGGAGTTGATCAACGTGCCGTTCACGTTCAGCTTTCTGGTAACGTTGGCAAATTCGAAGAATTTCTCAGCAAACAGCGGATCGGCGAGGGTATAATCCATCTTGTTTTCGATCAGCGTAAAGGAGAAGTCCTTGGTGGTGAAGCCGTACAGGTGAGACAGCCGAGCCAGTCCTAACAGCTGGCTGGTGCTATTGAGCGTGAAGGAGGTTTCCGTAGTGGGGGTAAACCAAGTCAGGTCCGCTCCCGCATAGGGTCTGTCCAGCTCCTTGGCAATGCGGAGAATAGGCATGCCTCCTTCATCTGTCGTCCAGACAGTCGAATCCAGCGAAACCGTTCCCGTCAGGGGCGTGGGCATGAATTTACTATAGGCGGTTCCAACATCCGCGGTGACAGTTTCGGAGACACCGTCTTGGACGACGGTCAGCGTTCTTTCGGTGCCGGCATCGCCCCACGTGGCGAAGGGAATGGCGGGGGCGGAATAACAGTTGGTTACGGTCAGCGTGCCGCCATTTCCGTATACGTGTCCGATCCAAGAAAAGCTATTCGCTCCCGCAAGGGAGTTGGTTGCCGCGCCTGTGAGAACCGTGTTTATAAGGGTAACGGAAGCGCTCGCGTCCCATCGTCCGATTATGGCACCGTTCTGTGTTGAACCGCCGCTGACGATTCCGTCCATCTGACAGTTGGTAAGAGTAACCGTCGACGAAATCACCCATCCGACGAAGCCGCCCATTCTTTTGGCACCGAATTGTCCTTCCATGAAGCCGCCGAAATAACAGCCCTCCAGGGTGGCGGAGCCCCCATCGGAGACCGCGCCCATCATACCGCCCGAAACGGTATTATAAACGGCGGTGGCGGCGGGGAAGGTCATCTTACCCGTATAAACGCAGTTGGTCAAAGAGGCTGTTCCGACTACGTTTCCAATCATTCCGCCAACGTATGCGGCACCTTGGGGTAGCGTGAACGTCGCGTCGGAAGAACAGCTTGTATACGTGTCGGAGCCTTCTGCTCTTCCCACGATACTGCCAATTCCCGCAACTTTTGCTTTGATATTCATTGTACCGCCAATAACGTGTAGATTTTCGAAGGTATTCGCACTCGCACAGGTTCTTCCCGCGAAGAATGCGGTGTATTTAACAGATGACGTTACAGTGGGATTTACCAGAGTGATGTTCTTCAGGGAACCGTTGCCCATGATGGAAATGAAGCCAACGCCTTGCTTGTCCCCGCTGACGCTGGCAACGTTCAGTCCCTTAATGGAAACCATCTCGCCAACCGTTCCGCCCTTTGCGCCGATCAGATTTCCCGCAAAGCAACCGATGGGGTCATTTTCGTCGCCGATGCTGTCACTGGTGCCGATGCTGTTCCAGGTATAGCCGCTGAGATCAAAGTTTGCGGTGATCTGGAAGGTATCTCCCGCAAAATAGTGCGTTTCCTCTGTAGGAGCGTCATCGTCGATCAGCTTTGCCAGACCCGCAAGCTTTGCGGGAGTATCGATGGAATAGGTTGTACCACTGCCCGTTAAAGCCGTGTTAAACCAAGTGGTGTCCGCGGTTCCGTCCCACTTGACGTAAGTGGAATCCTCGGACACAGCCAGCGTCTCGCCTGATCCCGACGTATCCGCCAAGATGAGTGTGCCAAAGGAAGACAGGCACGTAATCAACGCGAGGACGAGGGCACAGATCTTCAAAAAAGGTTTTGTTTTCATGATCTATTTCTCTCCTTTATAGAAAATGACGCGGTATTCAAAAACTCGCAAGGCTAAGAAGGAAATCCGATTGCTTGTATCGCTACCGCGCGAAAATTGTTTTGAAAATTCATCAACCAACAGACGAATTTTCAGATAGTTTATTATATCAAATTAAAGAGGTTTTGTCAATAGTCCTTGGCTTTTTTTGGTAAATATGACCAAAAAAATCCGCTCGCCGAGAAAACGCTTCTCGGCGAGCGGTTTTGGGATTGTTAAAGGATCGAAAAATTGACCACGATTGCCGCGAACACGATGGAAACCATGGAAAGCAGCTTGATCAGAATGTTGATGGCGGGACCTGAAGTGTCCTTGAAGGGGTCTCCTACGGTGTCGCCCACGACTGCCGCCTTGTGGCAATCGGAGCCCTTTCCCCCGTGAACGCCGCTTTCGATGTACTTCTTGGCGTTATCCCAAGCTCCGCCCGAGTTGGACATAAAGACAGCCATCAGGAAGCCAGAGGCGGTAGCGCCTGCCAGCATACCGACCACGCCCGCGCAGCCCAGAATCAGTCCGACGATCACGGGAACGATGACGGCGACGACGGTGGGCATAACCATTTCCCGAAGGCTTGCCTTGGTGCAAAGATCTACACAACTTGCGTAATCGGGGTCAGCCTTACCCTCCATCAAGCCGCTAATCTCCTTGAACTGACGGCGAACCTCCTTGACCACGCTTTGCGCGGCTCGTCCCACGGAGTTCATGGTCAGCGCGGCGAACACGAAGGGAAGGCACGCGCCAATGAACAGCCCGACCAGAACGGTGGGGTTGGTAATATTCAGATTGGCGATCTTGGCAGAGCCGCCGTCAATGCTCTTGACCTTGTCGATGTAGGATGCCATCAGCGCCAACGCGGTCAGTGCTGCTGATCCGATGGCAAAGCCCTTGCCCGTAGCGGCGGTGGTGTTTCCGAGGGAATCCAGCGCATCGGTTCTTTGGCGTACCTTTTGATCCAGTCCCGCCATTTCGGCAATACCGCCCGCGTTATCCGCTACGGGACCGTAAGCGTCGGTTGCCAGCGTGATGCCCAGGGTGGATAGCATGCCGACTGCCGCCAGCGCAATCCCGTACAGACCCATGGAAGCACTGCCCGCACCGCCCGACACGAAGTAGGCAACCAGAACGCAGATGGCTACGATTACGATGGGGAGCAGGGTGGACAGCATACCGACGGAGAGACCGCCGATGATGATGGTAGCGGTACCCGTTTCGGAGGTTCCCGCCAGATTACGGGTGGGCTTGTAGCTGTCCGAGGTAAAATATTCGGTGGCTTGACCGATCAGAACTCCCGCCACAAGACCCGCCAGAATCGCGAAATAGATCGTCTGATTTTCTTTGCCCAAAACGAAATAAACCAACGGGAACGAAGCGAGGGCAATGAGGATCGCGGAGAAATTGGTTCCGCGGGAAAGCGCGCGAAGCAGCTGCTTCTGTCCTGCGCCCTCCTTGGTTCTGACAAGGAACGTACCGAAGACGGAGCAGAGGACACCCAATGCCGCCAACAGCATGGGAAGCGCCATTGCCGAGAGCGAGCCAAAGGCGGAAACGCCCAGCGCGCAGGCAGAAATAATCGATCCTACGTAGGATTCGTAAAGATCGGCACCCATGCCCGCTACGTCACCCACGTTGTCACCCACGTTGTCCGCGATCACGGCAGGGTTACGGGGATCGTCCTCGGGAATACCCGCCT
Source organism: Clostridia bacterium (assembly GCA_017463065.1). GTDB lineage: Bacteria > Bacillota > Clostridia > Oscillospirales > CAG-272 > HGM12713. The sequence goes on along the minus strand of JAFTPX010000025.1, from coordinate 11,998 downwards.
CGACCTTTCCGACCAGATCCGCGCCAACGTCAGCGGCTTTGGTAAAGATACCGCCGCCCACACGGGCAAACAGAGCCATGGAAGAAGCACCCATGCCGAAGGTCAGCATGGAGCTTGAGATGGCGCGGGGGTCGAGCTGAAAGACGAACTTCAACAGAAAGAACCAGATCGAGATGTCCAGAAGTCCCAGACCGACTACGGTGAAGCCCATAACGCTTCCGGCGGAAAAGGCGACACGCAGTCCGCGGTTCAGACCCTCTTGACACGCGTTTGCGGTTCTGGCGTTGGACAGCGTCGCGATCTTCATGCCGATGTAGCCCGAGAGGGCGGAGAAAAATCCACCCGTAACAAAGGCGAAGGGAACAAAGGGCGTGAGCAGTCCGAGGATCGCCATGATGCCGAGCAAGACGAACATGACACCGAAAAAGATCAGAACGATCTTATACTGGCGCTTCAGAAACGCGCTCGCACCCTTGCGGATGGACAAGGAGATCTTTTTCATCCGATCGGTGCCTTCCGAGAATTTTAGTACCTTGCGAGCGTTGAATACAGCAAAAAGCAAAGCCAAAAGCGCACCCGCAAAGGTGAGAATCACCAAAAGCTTTTCCATATAATTTCCTCCAAATAAAAATTTTGAATTTTTGATGGCACTCTATGATAATTACTTATTATACCACAAGGTGGGGAAAAAGTCAAGGAAATATGATAGGGTGCTTTTACAATTTTGTTGCGAAAAGCGGGGTTTTTCGTAAAAAACATTGAAAAAACCATGTTTTTATGCTATAATAAACACCAAAGTGTAGTTTGGGCAAATTGCCAAAAGCTGATTTTGTGAACGGAGGAAGGTATCCGCATGAAAAAAACGATCCGCACAGCACTCATTGATACCGTGCCCGTTCTAACGGGATATCTGGTGCTCGGCTTCGGTTTTGGTATCGTGCTCAAATCGGCAGGCTACGGAATCCTTGTGGCGTTCCTCATGAGCGCGTTGATCTACGCGGGTTCTATGCAATACGTTGCCGTGGGATTGCTTACGGGCGGAGCATCGCTCTTGACGGCGGCACTGACCACGCTGATGGTCAACGCAAGGCATCTGTTTTACGGAGTCTCCATGCTGGAACGGTATCGGGGAACGGGGAAGCGCAAGCCCTATCTGATCTTCGCGCTGACCGACGAAACCTATTCCTTGGTTTGCCGAGAGCTTTCCCACGTGGAAGAATCCCAGCGGATCAACTACTATTTCTTCGTTTCGTTGTTCAATCAGCTCTACTGGATCGCGGGCTCGGTAGCGGGGGCGGTGGCAGGATCCTTGTTGCGCTTTAACAGCGAGGGGATTGAGTTTGCCTTGACCGCTCTGTTCCTGACGGTATTTTTGGAGCAATGGCTGACCGCCAAAAAGCATATGCCCGCCGTGCTCGGCGTGATGCTTTCGGCATTGTGCCTTCTGTTATTTGGGAAGGATCGGTTTTTGATCCCCGCCATGCTTCTGATCGCCTTGATTCTTTGCTTGTATCGGGAGGGGCGGAGGGATGACTGATCTTCATTTGTGGTTATTGATCGCGGTGATCGCTCTTGTGACCGCGGGACTTCGCTTTTTGCCCTTTGCCGTTTTTCGGGGAGAGGGACGGACGCCGAGGCTGATCGACAAGCTGGGGCGGCTTTTGCCCTATGCCGTGATGGGAATGCTGGTGGTGTATTGTCTGAAGGACGTGGAGGTGATCCGCGTGGGCGGCTTCCTTCCCGAGCTGATCGCGTGTCTTGTGGTTGGGGGATTGTACGTGTGGAAACGAAATACCCTGATTAGTATCGTAGTCGGAACGGTGTGCTATATGCTTCTTGTTCAGTTGGTTTTCTGAACTTGCTTTTTATCGGTGGTGTTAGATTGAAGAAAAACCGTCCCGCTTTTGGAAAACGGGGCGTTTTTTTCGAAAGCGAACAGGGAATTCTACTAAAAATAGAGAGCGTTCTGATAAAAATTTCACGGGTTCTCTTGCTTGTGACGCGGCGTGATGATGTAAAATGGGACCAAGGAGGTGAGTGCTGTGTCCAATTATACGACGGGAGAGATTGCCAAGCGTTGCGGTGTTTCGGTTCGAACCGTACAATATTACGGCGTGAAAGGGATTCTTACTCCAACCGATCTGACCGAGGGCGGCAGATGGCTGTATTCGGAGGACGATTGCAAAAAGCTGAAGATCGTCTGCTTTTTGAGAGAGCTGGATCTTTCGCTGGATAAGATCGGAAAGCTGATGAGAGAGGCGAATTCGGAGGAGGTCATTGCTCTGATTCTGGAGGAGCAGAGATGTCAGCTTGCGGAGGAGCTGGGAGAGAAGCGGGAAAAGCTGGAACGGCTTCAGGAGCTTCAGCGGCTTTTGGGAAAAAGCGAGCGGTTTTCTGTCGAATCCATTGGGGACGCGGCGCATAGAATGGAAAATAAAAAGAAAATGAAAAAGCTACGTCGAACCCTGCTTCTGACAGGGATTCCGATGACGTTGGCAGAATGGGGAACGGTTCTTTTGTGGATCTTTACGGGAATCTGGTTACCCTTTGCGGTTTATACCGTGGCGATCGTTCCTTATGCCCTATGGGTATCGAGATATTATTTTACCCGTGTGGCATATATCTGCCCCCAGTGTCACCAAATTTTTGTTCCAAGTATGAAGCAAGCCTTTTGGGCGAGTCATACTCCAACGATGCGGAAGCTTTCTTGCCCGTATTGCGGCTATCACGGCTTTTGCGTAGAAACTTATCGAAGGGAGGAGCGGACGGATGGAAATGCTGACGGTCACCGATCTGCGTAAGCGGTTCGGGGAAAAGGAGATTCTAAAGGGAGTGAATCTGGCGGTTCCCAAGGGAAGTGTATTCGGCTTTATCGGAAAAAATGGGGCGGGAAAAACCACTGCGATGAAAACGGTTCTGGGATTGTTGCGGGCGGATTCGGGAGAGATTACCGTGAACGAACGGCGGGTGACCTACGGTCAGACCGTTACCAACCGTGAGATCGGATACCTGCCCGACGTCCCCGAATTTTATTCCTTTATGACGGCAAGGGAATATCTTGTCTTTTGCGGAGAGGTTACGGGTATGGCAGGGGACGGACTTTCCCGACGGGTCTCGGAGCTGTTGGAGCTGGTTGGCTTGGCGGACGCCACCCATCGCGTGAAGGGGTTTTCCAGAGGAATGAAGCAACGGCTGGGAATTGCGCAGGCACTTTTGAACCGACCGAAGCTGTTGATTTGTGACGAGCCGACCTCAGCCCTTGACCCGATCGGGCGGAAGGAAATTTTGGATCTGTTGCTGGCGGTTCGGGAGCGGACAACGGTGCTGTTTTCCACCCATATCCTTTCGGATGTGGAGCGTATCTGTACGGATGTGGCATTTTTGCATAACGGAACGGTCTGTCTGCAAGGACCCCTGTCGGAGGTGAAGGCGCGATATCGCACAGAGGAATATCTCTTGGAGTTGGCGGCGGCAGAGGATCTGCCCGTGCTTCTGGAAGTCTTTTCGGGCATGCGGCAGGACGGTGCCAGCCGACTGTATTTTCGGGAAGGAGCGCAGACGTTGTTTGAATTGCTGGGCTTTCTGACCGATCGAAAAATTCCGATCTTGCGGCTGGAGCGATTGGAGCCTACGCTGGAAACGCTGTTTATGGAGGTGGTGGAGAAATGAGAACCTTGCTTGCCTTTTGGAAAAAGGAATGGCGCGGTCAGCTTCGCTCGGGAAAGCTTTGGATCCTCGGCGGGGTGTTCCTTCTGATCGGACTGATGAATCCCGTCACCGCCAAGCTGACGCCTCTGCTTTACGAGCTGTTGGCGGACACTCTGGCGCAAAGCGGCATGACGGTTACGGCAGTTTCGGTTACCGCATTGGATTCCTGGACACAGTTTTTCAAAAATATCCCGATTGCCTTGATCGTGTTTTTGCTGATCGAAAGCAATCTTTTTACGAAGGAATATCAGTCGGGTACGCTGATCCTCGCATTGACAAAGGGGCTGAGCCGCTATAAGGTTCTGGTTTCCAAGGCGGCGGTGTTGCTTCTTACGTGGACGGCGGGCTATTGGATCTCCTTTGGAGTCACCTACGGTGTCAATGCGTTTTTCTGGGAGAACTCCATTGCGCAACGGCTTCCGTTTGCCGCAGTCTGCTGGTGGCTGTTGGGTCTTTGGACGGTGACGTTGGCGGTGCTGTTTTCTACGGTCGTCCGATCCAACATCGGCGTGCTGGCAGGGACGGGCGGCGTGTTCTTCGGCGTGTATCTGCTTGGACTTCTGCCGCGGATCGGAGATTGGTGCCCGACGGTGCTGATGAACGGATCCGCGCTGATTTATGGGGCGGAGGACGGAGAATGGCTTGGCGCGGTGTTGATCACGGTGGCTTTGAGCGTGGTCTGCCTTCTGGTCAGCGTTCCGATTCTGAACAAAAAACAACTGTAACGAACGGCGCCCCTGGCTTTCTCCCGAGGGGCGCCGTGTTTTGTTCGTCGTTCTAAGGCGTTCTGCTAAAAAAAGGATTGTTTGATCTTGCGATTTTGGGCGTTGTCGCAACGAAAAATGCTTGAATTCCGTATTGGGATGTGATATAATAAAGGTAGCGTAACAAGCGAGAAGCTTGAAAAGGAAAAGGACAGAAAAATGAAGCTAACGAAATTTTTGAATCAAAATCAATTATCTCTGTCTTTCGAGGTGTTTCCTCCCAAGACAGACACAGCCTTTGACAGCGTAAAGCACGCAACCGAGGAAATTGCCAAGCTGCGCCCTTCCTTTATGAGCGTTACCTACGGCGCTGGCGGCGGTACCAGTCGGTATACGCTGGATATCGCAAAAAACATCAAGGCAAATTACGGCGTGCCTACGCTGGCGCACCTGACCTGTGTTTCCTCCACGAGGGAGACGGTTCGCGCGCGGATCGCGGATATGCGGGAGGCGGGGATTCAGAATGTGATGGCGCTCCGAGGAGATATCCCCAAGGAGCTGGAGAACGCCGACCGCGGTGGCTGGGATTACAAGCACGCCATCGAGCTTGTCAGGGAGCTGAAGGAGTCGGGAGCGGATTTCTGTATCGGCGGCGCTTGCTATCCCGAGATCCATCCCGAAAGCGAGAATCAAAAAGAAGATATCCGATACCTGAAGGAAAAGGTGGATGCGGGCTGTGAATTTCTGACGACACAGATGTTTTTTGATAACAATCTGCTCTATAATTTCCTCTACAAAATCCGTGAGGCGGGTATTACCGTGCCGATCATTCCCGGCATTATGCCGATTACCAACGGCAATCAGGTGGAGCGGGCAATCAAGCTCTCGGGCTCCTTTATGCCCCAGCGCTTCAAGTCCTTGGTGGACAAGTTCGGAACCTCTCCCGCCGCCATGAAGCAGGCGGGTATTGCCTACGCTACCGATCAGATCATCGATCTGTTTGCCAACGGTATGACCAACGTACACGTGTATTCCATGAACAAGCCTGACGTGGCGGAGGCGATTCAGCGCAATCTGTTGGATATTTTGGGATGAGCGTGGGAAATACTGTCTATATCCGAAGCTATGCCGCGCCCGATTGGAATCGCAAGGAGATTTTGCGGTATGCGGGAGTGAGGGGCGACGCCCCCGAGCTTGACGCCTTGTTGCGGGATTGCTTGGAGGAAATCGAGCCGAGGCTTGTCTATGGGGTCTGCTACCGTGAGTTTCCCGTGGTACGTTACGGGTCGTACCTTGACCTCGGCTTTGTGAAAACCGAGTCGGAGGGGCTGAAAAAGAATCTCCTCGGTTGTGAGGAAATCGTTCTGTTCGCGGCAACCGTGGGGCTGGGGATCGATCGGCTGATCGCACGGTATGCCACAGTCTCCCCCACTAAAGCACTGTTGCTTCAAGCCATCGGAGCGGAGCGGATCGAGAGCCTTTGCGATGAGTTTTGCCGTGAGATCGCACAGGAAAAGGCGAGGGAAGGGTACATGACCCGCCCACGGTTCAGCGCGGGATACGGAGATTTTCCGCTGGAGGCGCAACGGGAGATCTTTGCCGTTCTGGATTGCCCGCGGAAGATCGGGCTTACACTCAACGAAAGTCTGTTGATGTCGCCCACCAAATCGGTTACGGCGATCATAGGAGTAGGAAACTAACATGAACGTACGAGAATATATCAAAGAGCATATTTTATATCTGGACGGCGGGATGGGAACGCTGTTGCAGGCAGAGGGACTCCCTGCGGGAGAGCTTCCCGAACGATGGAATCTGACCCACCCCGAGATCATTACGGCGATCCATCGCAAGTATTACGATGCGGGAAGCAACGTGGTCAATACCAATACCTTTGGCGCGAACCGCCTGAAATTTTCGGCAGAGGAGCTGGATGAGATCGTCAAGGCGGCGATCGCCAACGCGCGGGCGGCAATTGCCCAAAGCCGAGGCGCACAGCCCAAATGGATCGCTTTGGATATCGGACCGACGGGTCGGATGCTCAGACCATACGGTGATTTCGATTTTGAGGATGCGGTGGCGATTTTTGCGGAAACCGTTAAGCTGGGGGTCAGATACGGAGCGGACTTGATCTTGATCGAGACCATGAATGACAGCTACGAGACTAAGGCGGCGTTGCTGGCGGCAAAGGAAAACAGTGATCTGCCTGTGTTCGTTTCCAACGCCTACGGGGAGGACGGAAAGCTGATGACGGGGGCGAGCCCCGCCGCCATGGTGGCAATGCTGGAGGGGTTGGGTGCCGATGCCGTTGGCGTCAATTGCTCACTGGGACCGAAGGCGCTTCGGGGCGTGACGGAGGAGTATCTGCTCCATGCGTCGATCCCCGTTCTGCTCAAGCCCAATGCGGGACTGCCCAAGGCGGTGGGCGGCAAGACCGTTTACGACGTTCTGCCGGAGGAGTTTGCGGGAGAGGTCGCCGACCTCGTTCGCCGCGGCGTGCGGATTGCGGGGGGCTGTTGCGGAACCACCCCCGACTATATCTCCGCTACGGTCAGGGCATCCGCCGATATTACCCCTGTGAGGATTGAGAAAAAGAACCTGACCTGTGTGTCCTCCTATACCCACGCCGTGGTGTTCGGCGAGTCGCCTATCCTCATTGGCGAGCGTATCAACCCCACGGGCAAAAAACGCTTTCAGGAGGCACTCAAGGCAAAGGATATCGATTATATTTTGAGGGAAGGGATTGCTCAGCAGGAAAAGGGCGTGCATATTCTGGACGTGAACGTGGGACTCCCCGAGATCGACGAGGCGGACATGCTGAAGACCGCGGTCTGCGAGCTGCAGGCGATCATCGACCTTCCCCTGCAGATCGATACCTCCGATCCTGTCGCCATGGAGATCGCCCTGCGCCGCTATAACGGAAAGGCGATGATCAACTCGGTCAGCGGCAAGCGGGAAAGCATGGATTCCGTGTTCCCGTTGGCGAAAAAGTACGGCGGACTGGTGGTGGCACTCACCTTGGATGAGAATGGGATCCCTCCCACCGCCGAGGGCAGATTGGCGATCGCGCGGAACATTCTGGCGGAGGCGGAGGCATACGGAATTGACAAAAAGGATATCATCTTCGATCCGCTGGCAATGACCGTCAGTGCCGACAAAAACGCGGCAAGGGAAACGGTCCGCGCGGTGGGACTGATTCGGCGGGAGCTGGGCTGTCATACCTCGCTCGGGGTATCCAACGTCTCCTTCGGTCTGCCCGAGCGGGATCTGATTAACGGAACGTTTTTTGCTTTGACGTTGGGTCAAGGACTTTCGGCGGCGATCATGAATCCTTACTCTCAAGAAATGATGAAGGTCTATCATACCTATCGCGCCCTTGCGGGGCTTGACGACAGGTGCGCCTCTTATATTGAATTTGCCGAAACGGTGCCCAAGACCGTGACGTCGTCGGCTCCCGAAAAGAACGGGGCGGTATCCTCCCCCGAGGAGGGGCAAACCGCTCTGCAAAGAGCTATCGTCAAGGGTCTGAAGGAGCAGGCGGCACAGCTGACCGCGGAGCTGCTTGGGGCTTGTGAACCGTTGCGGATCGTGCAGGAGGAGATCATTCCCGCCCTGAATACCGTGGGCGTGGGCTTTGAGAACAAAACGGTGTACCTGCCTCAGCTTCTCATGAGCGCCGAGGCGGCAAAATCCGCCTTTGAGGTCATCAAAGCAACCATGGCGGGGGAGAGCGCCACCGACAAGTGCGCCTTCGTGCTTGCCACCGTCAAGGGGGATATTCACGACATCGGCAAGAATATCGTGAAGCTGATTTTGGAGAACTACGGCTTTTCGGTGACCGATCTGGGACGGGACGTCCCGCCCGAGGCGGTGGTGGAGGCAACGGTTCGCCTGCGTGCGCCCCTTGTGGGTCTGAGTGCCCTGATGACAACCACCGTGCCCGCCATGGAGGAGACGATCAAGCAGCTGCGCAACGCTGCGCCTTGGTGCAAGATCCTTGTGGGCGGTGCCGTGCTTCATCAGAAATATGCTGATACCATCGGCGCGGACAAGTACGCCAAGGATGCCATGGAGGCGGTGCGGTACGCGGAGGAGATTAACCGAACGCTGGCAGACAACGGATAAAAGCAACCCAAGGGCACTTGTGACCTCCTTCCGCCACAAGTGCCTTTTCACATACGGACGGAGCAAACGGTTGACAGCGGAAAGGACACGCGCGCTCATTCGATGGGAAGCAATTAAACGCGCGCAATTCAATGGATAGGAGATACCATTCGTATCGAATAGGAATGATTATGGAAACAAACTTGATGACAAAAATAGACTTCGCCCCCATTACGCTGAGAGACAAGGCGCTTTACGAAAGCTATCTGTCGGGAGATCGGGAGCGGGGCTGCGAATTTTCTTTTGCCAATTTGTATTTGTGGGGGCGGCAACGCTTTGCGGTTCTGCACGATCACGTCGTGCTGTTTTCCCAGTTTGATCGCCGCAGTGTGTATCCGTATCCCCTTGGCAAGGGAGATAAAAAAGCGGTGTTGGAGGGGATCATTGCCGACGCCAAGGAGAGAGGGATCCCCTGTCGGATCACGGGGCTTGGTGAAACGGCAAGACAGACCATAGAGGAGCTGTATCCCAACCGATTCCGTTTCCATTGCGACGAGGGCTCCTTTGACTACGTTTACGCCATTGACGATCTGGCGGACCTGAAAGGGAAGAAATACCACGGCAAACGCAATCACCTGAATCGCTTTGTCGAGGCATTTCCCGAGTATACGGCGGAGCCTATTGGAGAGGAGAACCTCTCCCAAGCAAGACAGATGGTAAAGGATTGGTACGACACGCGCCTGCGGGAAAATCCCAATGCGGACTATCATATGGAGCAAGCCGCGCTGGAAAAGTCATTCCGTGCTTACCGCGAGCTGGAAATGGAAGGCTTAGTGCTTCGGAACGGAGAGGAGATACTGGCAGTCACCCTTGCCAGCCGTCTGTCCGAGGATACCTTCGATGTGCATTTTGAAAAGGCACGCCTCGATATTCAGGGGGCTTACGCCGCCATTAACTGCGAGCTTGCCCGTTATATCCGAAGCAACTATCCAAACGTCCGTTATCTGAATCGCGAGGAGGATATGGGACTGGAGGGGTTGCGGAAGGCGAAGCAGAGCTATCACCCGCACCATATGGTGCGGAAATGTTGGGCGTGTCTGTTGGAGGACGGATATGACTATTGACAAACCGAGCCGCTTCCAGCTTTCTGACCTTCGGGCACTGTGGCGGGAGGCGTTTGGCGACAGCGAGGAATTTTTGGATATCTTTGAGCGGACCGCTTTTTCCCCTGACCGTTGCCGATGCGTGACGGTGGGCAATCGGGTGGCGACGGCGCTGTATTGGTTTGATTGCTCCTACCGTGAGGAGCGTGTGGCGTATCTGTATGCCATCGCCACCGCCAAGGCGTATCGGGGGCGGGGGCTTTGCTCCGTACTGATGGAGGATACCCACCGACACTTGCGAACCCTTGGATACGTGGGTGCTCTTTTGGTTCCGAGTGGGGAGGATTTGTTCGGATTTTACCGAAAACTCGGCTACCAAGTGTGTAGCCGCGTGGGGAAAATTTGCTGTGATGCTTCCCCGAATGGCTTGGCGGTTCGGCAGATCGACGGGGGCGAGTATGCCATGCTTCGACGGAGCTTTTTGCCCGCTGACGGCGTTCTGCAGGAAGAAGAGAATTTGCGCTTTCTGCAAGCGCAAGCTCGGTTGTATACGGGAGAGGGCTTTTTGTTGGCGGCTCGACGGGAGAAGGGAAGCCTTTTCGGCTTGGAGCTGTTGGGCGACGTTGCCAAAGCCCCTGCCATCGTAGGGACACTTGGATGCACCGAGGGGTGCTTTCGTATCCCCGAGGGAGAGATCCCCTTTGCTATGTACCGACCGTTGCAAGACAGAACGGACGTGCCTCCCGCCTATTTTGGATTGGCGTTTGATTGAGATCGGATCCAATAAGTTTTGGACTTTTCTATCCCTTCGGGGGTATGGTTGCGGCTGACAGAAAAGGAGGCGTAACCGATGAAAAGGATAGGTGTAACAGCCTATCCTATTTTTTCGCTATAAAAAAATCACAAACAATTCACAGGTTTGGAATGAGGATGGAACTGCCGAGGAACAGTTCGGGAACATGCGATACGTATAATAAATAGCAACGGACAGTGCCAAAAGCGACGGCATTATTCGAAAATTTTTGGAGGTGTTTTACCATGTATTTTAGAGAGTACGGGCAAGAACCGCACACAATGAGTCATCATTCATTACCGATTTGTCGGTACGCTCGACATCTCCGGCATCATTCACCGCCCACACGATATCCTCGACTCCCGTCAAGGCGTGGCAATCGAATATTTACCTAACGCAATCTAAAAGAAAAAGAGCAGTAAAATGCTACTCTAAACAACAAAACATAAATGCAGACATAAAAATATCGAGTGTCCATAACGGAAATCTGTTATGAACGCTCGATATGGTCGAGGTGACAAGATTCGAACTTGCGACTTCTACGTCCCGAACAAATACGCCATCGTTTTTTGACTACTTTTGTTGACTTTTTGGTGCTTTTAAGTCCGAAAACGATGCTTTCCGATGCTCCCCGTCGCACTGTTTCCACGTAGTCCGAATCGGTAGATGGTCAAAGGTGTGGTCAAGCCGAATTCTCATCCGAGAAACCAAGCCGTGATTATAGCAAACTCGTACCGTTAGGTGGCTAAACGGTTCACCCCGTGTCGAGTTTTTTCTTCTGCCGTTAGTGTACCATACTTCAAGAAAACTGTCAACCCCTAACTTTCAAGACGCAAAAATTGCGGTGCAGTAGACGAAAGAAAACGCTCCGGTGAGAAAGTTCAAAAAAAGAGTTGACAAAGTAGCTCCGTCGTGATATAATAATAACGGAGAGAACCGATGACGGTTGCCTCCCAACTAAATAGTTAAAAGAATTAACCGCTTAGCTTTGGTCGGCAGAGGCGGTTAATTCTTTTTATTATGATTATCTATGTAAGTCAAAAGTGCTATTAAAAATCCTGCGAACAGGAACAACAGCTCCCAAGTAACGAACATGAGCATCACCTCCCCTCTCGGGAAGGCAAAAAGAATCTGCGTTCCCGATTAAGGGAAGCAACCGCCACCGTATATGGCACTCTCCGGGTGTCTTGCGACACCGATAGTATTATAGCATATTTTCCTCCGATAGTCAATACGAATTAAAAATATAAGGAACTTGTTCATGTTGGTAAAATTCTCGGAGATTCCGAAATAACAGCTTTTCGAAAGCAATTAACACATTTTCTCCGTCAATGATAAAAATCACGAAAAGGCAAACATTAAATGTTGCAGCATATAAAACCCACTTTATGATTTGATGCAAATGCACAGTTTCACAAAGTGAAAGTGACATCGCCTCTCAAAATCTGCATCGCAAGAGTCAAAGAAAACGCCCCGTGAAAAAAGCCCGAATTTATTTTCGAAAAAGTGCTGGACTTCCTCTCTCTTCTGTGGTATGTTGTTGTGCTAACAGGAGGTGCAACCTATGAAAAGTATGATAAAAGAGCTAT
>JAFTPX010000063.1 GCA_017463065.1 Clostridia bacterium | reverse complement strand
TCCTCGCTTCGCTCGGATAAATGAACCGAGCATAGCTAATGCTTTTTATCCACATCGGCACAGTCGGTGGTTCTTATATACAAAAGAAAACGCCGACGAGGTGATTCCGTCCCGTCGGCGTTTTCTGAATTTGCAAGACAATCCATCCTGCCATTCCCTATTTACAAGAAGCTTTTTTAATGTCCTTTCGAATCCTTCGAAGGTCTCGAAGCATTTTGAAGGTATCCCGCAGGAGCCGAACCTTGGACTCCCGATGATTCATCACCTTAACGGGAAGCTCAGCGATCCGATATCCCAGCCGATCCGCCCAAAGAATCGCTTCAAAGTCAAAGGCAAAGCCGTCTACCTTGCAACGGCGGAAGATATCGTGTGCCGCATCCTTGGCAAACGCCTTACATCCACACTGACAATCCGACAGCCAAAAGCCGCCAACCAAGCAAAGCAACCGAATATAGATCTTGGACATCCGCTTGCGAAGCGCACTGTAATTCTCATACCCATCCTTGCCCAGATTACGGGAGCCGATCACCATGTGAAGGGCTTGCGCCTTCGACTCCTCACAATAAAAATCGTACACCCTGCGGATCACGTCGGATCCATATGCCAGATCGGCATCGGTAAACATGATCAAATCCCCTTCCGCCTCCAAAACCGCGTGGCGTACCGCACAGCCCTTTCCGTGGTTTTGGGAATATCCCGTTACACGCACACAAGGCAAAGACAGATTTCTGACAATATCTCCGCATCCATCCGTTGATCCGTCGTCCGAAAACAGAATTTCATAAGAATCAAAGTGAGCCTGCATATACTCCGAAAGCGTGAGTGCCGTCTGGGCAATAATTTTGCTTTCGTTATACATGGGAATAATCAATGAAAGTTGCATACTTCCTCCTTGGACGTCATTGCTTTTGATAAATTGCCACGATCATATCGATGGGCGTATTCAAGGTATCCAATTGCTTCAGCTTTTCACCATCCGCAGGTGAGGTTTTCCAATAATACGGTGTCATGGCAAACAAATTTTGCAGATTCTCCTGCCCCGAAACGGTAATATCGAAGCAAATCCGTGTTTCCTCCAACTGCTTCATTCCCGTGGGAAGATCGGCTCTGCCGTCGTTTTCCTTGGTTTGGGCGTAAAGCGCTTGCTTCAAGCCCATCAGGTGAGTGGGACCCGCATACATCACCGCGAGAATTCCTCCCGAGCGAAGAACACGGGAAAATTCCCCTTCGGCGCAAGGAGCAAACACGTTCACGACCACATCGGCACTTTGATCCAAAAAGGGCAACGCAAACACGCTCGACACGGAAAAGAAAGCATAGGGCAATCCTTCCCTTGCCGCTTTTCTTGCGGCAAGGTCGGCGGCGGCTCGCGACAAATCCACGCCCGCCACCGAATATCCGTTCTCTGCCAATTTCACAGTATAATATCCTTCGCCGCATCCCGCGTCGATTAATCGGCTTCCCTTGGGCTCAACGAATCGGCATACCGCATCGCAAAGAGCCTCTGCCGCGGGGCGGTATAGGTCCAGATTCAAAAAATCCCGTCTGGCGCGGACCGCCTGCTTGGCATCCCCGCCGTCCGTATGTCCCGGGGGCATCAGGTTCACGTAGCCTCCCGAGGAAAAATCATAGCAATGCTTGCGCCCCCCAAAGCAAAACAAGGACGCACCGTTCGGGGAAAGCTCCATTTTGCTTTTACAGATGGGGCATTGCAATGCCTCAAGAATCGTTTGATCGGGTAAAATTCTCATTATTTCATTTCCGTCTCTTCTTTTTCATAGTCTGCTTCAATATATCCATCGGAAGCTTTTGGGGGCGGCGCGGTCTTCAGCTCAAACCAAAAAACAGATCCCAGTCCCACCGTACTCTGCACGCCATACGCCGCATGGTGAAGCTCCAGAATTCCTTTAACGATGGAAAGTCCAAGTCCTGTTCCTACCGTCGCGCGCTTGTGGATCCTATCCACCTTATAATACCGCTCCCAGATCAGCGCCAAATGCTCCTCCGAAATTCCTTCTCCCGTATCCGCCACACTGATTCGAACACGGTCCCCAAGAAGCTCTTGCTTTACAAATACCCGTTTATCCTCGCCCGTATAGTTGATGGCATTATTGATCAGGTTGTAAACGACCTGTAGGATCATGCCCTGATCCGCCACCACCTCTACCTCCTGCTCGGCGAAAAATTCGATCCGATATCCGTCCTGCATAGTCAGCCGCTCATATCTCACCAGAGTATCTCGCACGGTTTCCGTCAAGCTGAACCGCTGAAACGCGGGCTTTCTTGTACCCGCTTGAATACGGGAAATATCCAGCATATCATTGACCAACGCGGAAAGGCGGGAGGTCTCGTCGATAATGATCTGGATGTTTTCGGGGGTATTTTCCCCTGGAATATCCCGCATAACCTCTCCGTAGCCCTTGATCATCGTCAGGGGCGTACGCAAATCGTGGGAAATATTGGAGATCAATTCCTTTTGCAAATGGTCCGTCTTTGCCAGCTCGCGAGAGGCATAGTTCAGGGTATCGGCAAGCTCGTCGATTTCACGGTAACCCTTCCCAGAAAAGTTCGCGTCGTATCGCCCCTGCGCCAACCGTTTTGCCGCCTCGTTCATTTTCACGATCGGCTTGGTAATCACCTTGGACATAATAATTGCCATAAGCAAGGCAACAAGAGAAAGAATCACACCGCTCCAAAGCGCTTGATCCCGAAATACCGTGATCATGGTCTGAACGGGGGTCAGGTTGGTGCTTTCCACGATCATATAACGAGCGCCGTTGTAGTCCGATATACGAATATATACGGCGCAGACCTTTTCGGAATTATGCTGAAGAAAAGGATATTCGGCAGGATCTCCGCTATTGTCCTTGATGATCTTCAGCTCAAAATTTTCATGAAACTGATTCAAAGGAACCATTGCGATATAGATTCCCTCGTTTTCCATCGCCTTGTCATAAAAGGCGGAAAATTTACGCGCCATAAACGGAATCTCGGGTTCACCCGTTCCTTTGGCGGAGATCAACAAATTCGCCTCTTGATCCGCGGGAATGTGATAGACCCAAATATCCGTGTAATAATCCGACGCATACTCCTCCGCTTTCTCACGAAGCCGCTCTTTATCCTCCAAGAAGGTAGAAAGCTCAATCGCCGAAAATTCCAGCTCCCGAAACTTGGTTGCCTGATAGAAATAATTGAGCATCTGTGCTTGGATGAACCAAAGCACGATCACGATAATGGCAATAAAAATCACCAAAATTGCGTACATTTTCCAAGTGATTCCCACGCGACGTCCTGTGGAGGACCGAGACGTGGTCAGAGAATCCTTCATCCTATTCCTCCACGCTTATCCTTCGAATCGATATCCCACTCCGCGAAGCGTCACGATCAGATTCGCATACCGCCCAAGGCTCTTTCGGAGAAGCTTAATATGCGTATCCAAGGTTCTGACGTCTCCGAAGAAGTCGTAGCCCCACACGTCGCTGATCAGCTTCTCACGGGAAAGCGCCACGTTTCTGTTTGCCAACATATAAAAGAACAAATCGTATTCCTTGGGAGACATGTCCACCCGTTCCCCGTCGATAAAAACGAGACGGGCGGTTACATCGGCACGCAATCCGCCTTCGTCCAAGGTAATCACCAGATTTTCCTTTTTTTGCATTTCAGCAGGCGTACGGCGTACCCGCTTCATGACCGCTTCAATACGAAGCATCAGCTCCTTCGGTGAAAAGGGCTTGACCACGTAGTCGTCCACGCCCAATTCAAAGCCGTTGATCTTGTCATATTCCTCTCCCCTTGCGGAAAGCATAATAATAGGAGTCTGGGAGATCTTTCGGATCTCGCGGCAAGCCGAAAAGCCGTCCAACTCGGGCATCATAATATCCATAATAATGAGATCAAAGCTTTGAGAACGGCACAGATGCACCGCCTCCATACCGTCCGCCGCTTCGGTAACGGTATGCCCCTCAAACTCCGCGTATTTTTTGATAATAGAGCGAATTCTGGACTCGTCGTCCACAATCAAAAGATGATACATTTTTTTGTTCCTCTTTTTTTGTTTTTTCTATTGCAATCGAGAAGTCGTTGTATTTCATGCCATGCAAGTCCGTACAACGGCTTCATCCGGAACCGTCGGCAACTCTCTCCTTATATTATACACCGATCCGTCTTTTTTTCAACGATTTTTTTCAAGGTACCTTCGTAAAAGAAACCGTAAGCGTGACCGTAACCTCCACAAAGCTTGAAATAAAAGTGGAACCGCTCAGGCGACTGACCAAGACTGTCAAGGAATCCCCTTCCTTCAGCTGATCAATCGCAAAATAATAATCGGAAATATCGTTGATCTGAACACCGTTCATGGAAACGATACGGTCATATTTTTTCAGCTCGGCATTGGTCGTTTCCGACACGTAAATTCCCGCAGGCAAAGTGAAACGATGGTTCTGCCCATTCGTAACCGTAAACGTCTCGGTATGCACCTCGGTTTCAAAGCCCAACTTCAATTTGCCCGTAACGTAACCGTAATCGATCATGTCCTTTGCCGCTTTGTAAGCGACGTCAATGGGAATCGCAAAGCCCAAGCCCTCAATTCCCGTCTCGGATTGCTTTGCGTTAACAATACCGATCAATTCTCCCGCCATATTGAACAGTCCACCACCCGAGTTACCCGGATTGATGGCGGCGTTGGTTTGAAGAAGGGTCATGCGGCGCCCGCCAACGAGCACCTTTCTATCCAAGGCGCTGAGGATTCCGTTGGTCACCGTACCGCCAAGCTCTCCCAAGGGATTTCCGATTGCCACCACCTCTTCGCCAACGATCAGATTGGCACTGCTGCCCAGCTTTGCCTGAGGAAGTCCCGTCACCTGAATTGCCAAAACCGCAATGTCATAATCCGCATCCCCCTCCGCAATCAGCGTAGCACTGTATTCTTTACCGTTGGTCAGGCGAACGGTAATTCCGTCCGCGCCTTCTATCACGTGATTATTGGTAATGACCAGACTGCCCACGTATCCTTCCCGATCAATCGTTCCGATGATCACACCGCTTCCCGCGCCACTGGTTACGTAGCTACCGTTCAACACCCGCTCCGAGGTGGTGATTTCTACCACGCTGTCCGCCACCAGAGCCACGACCTCGGAAACGTTCAAATTGGAATAGCCTGTAGAACCAACCACCTCGTTGACCTTAATGCTTCCGTCGTTTTTGATAATGGTGACCGTTCCGTCGGTGCCGTTGCCCGACACGTCGTCATTCGACTCTCCGACAACCGCCGCCAAGTGATCCACCTGCTGCATCAAGGAATACCCGATGCCGCCTCCCAAAACGGAAACCAGCAAGGAAAGGGACAGAACCAACGCCACAAGCCCCGCGCCGCCCTTGGATTTTCCACTGCGCTTCTCCGACCCCGACGTTGCGGAGAAATCGGGAACGTAATAGGGCGGCGTATAGCTACAGGAATATTGTTGCTCCTTCGTTTTCGGGGGATGTTCCGTTTCGGCTTCGACCGAAACCGTATCCTGCACTGTCAGATCAACGACCTCAGCCGCTTCTCCTTTTTCTGTATCACCTTTCCCTTCTGTTGAAGCATCTTCCGCTTCCCCAGCATGGTTTTCTTCTTTTTCTTTAAGCTCTTCGTTATGAGCTTGTTCGCCTTCTTTCCCGTCTTTATCATCTTCAGCATCATGGCACTCTTTTCCCTTCGTTGGATTCTCCATGGATTCTTCCCCATCATTACGGAAGTGATCCCGCATATCTTCCATACAAGCCTCCTGCTTTGATTTTTTGATACATCTACATTATAGTGGATATTTGTGACAGTTTTTTGACGAATTCTGTAACACTTATTGAATTTGCCAAAATGCCGCAAATAAATTTCTTGATATGTTATGTATTTTATGTTATAATAAATATAACTGTTAAGAACATGCGTTGCCGATACGTATAACAAGGAGAAATTTATGGCAAAGCAAGCAAAGACAAAGCAAAAGGAACAAGAATCGGAGATCCGCAAGCTACGGTCAGAAAACCAACGCCTGAAGCGAGAGGTGCGAGCCCTGAAGGAGGAATTGGAGCAGCAAAGGGGAATTTCCCCGTCTCACGCAGGAAAAGGAGAGGCGGCTTTGGAAAAGCACGCGCGAAACGAGCGGCTTTTTTCAAGGAAACGCTACGTCGCCTACGTTTACGACCTCATCCGACATACGTCGGTATTTGCCCTCTACTCCCGTATGCTCCAATTCGTGCGGCGGTATACTCTGATCCGAACCACGCTGAAAATCATAACGGCACTCCTTGCCGTTCTGGAAACCAGCGCGGTCTTCGTGCTTGCCGCTTCGTTTTTTGTTGTATCTCTTCCCGTCACGGTTCTGATCTCCTATGCGGCGCTTCTGTTCACCTTCTTTCGGGGACGTAGGCATCGGAAAAGGATTCAGGAGCGGATTCGTCAGAAAAAGATCGTAATTTTCTTTCCGCCCAAGCACTACGATACCGCTACGGATTCCTTTTTTAGCGGAATGGTGCGAAGTGAGGCGCAAAAGGGCGACCGTTTTTGCGTAATCGTCTCTCCCTATTTTTTGAAAAGCACGGGGCTTGACCCGAACCGAAAGAAGTCCTATCTGATCGCCCGCTTTGAGGAAGACAATCTGCTTTTGATCCGACGGCACTACTATTTTACCTTAAAAAAGAAGATCTTCGCTTCTCATTCCTTGCCGATCACCGAAATCTATTGAAAGGAACATCCTATGATTACCTTGATTTACGGTAGCTGGGGCAGTGGCAAAACCACCGCGGTTTTGAACGCCATTGCCAAGGATACCCAGTCCTCCCTCCATACCTTTCTCCTCGTTCCCGAGCAGGAAGCCGTTCAATCGGAGAGGGCAACCCTCCGGCTTCTCCCTCCCTCCGCTCAGCTTCATCTGGAGGTATTGAATTTTTCCAGACTGTATAACCGCGTTTGTCGGGAATACGGCGGTCTTTCCTATCGCTATATCACCAAACCCATCCGTCATTTGCTGATGTGGCAAAATCTCCGTGAGCTTTCCCCCTTATTGGAGGAATACGGTGCCCTGTGCGGTAAGGACTCCTCCTTGGGAGAGATTATGCTCTCAGCAATCGGCGAGTGCAAGGCGAGCGGCATTACCCCCGAACAACTGGAAAGAGCGGCACAGAAGCTGGCGGGAGACGATCCTTTGGGCAAACGACTTCGGGATCTGGCTTTGATCTATGCCTCCTTTGACCGACTGGTGGCGCAAAACTACAGTGACTCCGCCGACGATCTGGCAAGGCTTTATGAAATTCTGAAAACAGAACGCTTTTTCAAGGGAGCAAACGTCTACGTGGATTCCTTTACCTCCTTTACGGCGGTAGAGCACCGTATTCTTGAAAAAATATTTGAGCAAGCCGAAAACGTAACGGTAACCATTCCTCTTACCCATCCCGAGTGCAAAGACATCAGCACAGCGGGAATTCGAGACTCCATGGAAAAGCTGATCGCCTCTGCCGAGCGGCACGGCGGTCATCGGCAAATCATTCTGCGTGAGAATCATCGGGCGACCTCTCCCGCGCTTGCCTATCTGGCGCAAAACATTTGGCGCATGGACGTATCGGCGGGAGACGGAACCGTCTATCCCGACGGCAGTATTCAAATGGAGATCTGCGATACGCCTTACGCCGAGGCAGACGCCACTGCCGCCCACATTCTCACGTTATTGCGAGAAGGCGTGCGCTGTCGGGATATTGTGGTGTTGATGCGCGATCCCGAAAAATATCGGGGCATTCTTGAGCCCGCATTTGAGAAAAGCAATATTCCCTACTTTTTCTCCCAGAAAACCGACCTTTGCGCCATGCCCCCCGTCAAGCTCCTGCTTTCCGCCCTGCGGATCAAGCAATACAACTGGCAAAAAAACGATATCATTTCTCACGTCAAAACGGGGCTGTACGATTTCCCATCCCGTTCTGTTGATCTTTTTGAGGAATACGTGGATACGTGGAACATTCACGGTGCTCGCTTTACCGACGGAGATTGGACGATGAATCCCGACGGCTTCGAGGAGCGGATATCCGAGCGAGGAAAAGGAATCCTCGCCGCCGCCAACGAAATCAGACGCTCCCTCACGCAAACGCTTGAAGCCTTCTTTATTTTTCTGGATGCCGCCAAAACGGTACCTGAGCTGTGTCAAGCCGTGTACCGATACTTTACGGATATTCGTCTGGAGGAACGCTTGGAATATATGGCGGATGCCGAGCTCCGATTCGGAAATGCCAAGCAAGCCAAGGAATTGAGCGCCCTTTACGGGATTCTCCTCAACACCCTTGCGGACATTGCCGCCGCTATGCCTGAGGAAAGCGCCGACACGGAGGAATTCTCTCTAATCCTCCGAACCGTGTTTCGGCAAACCGACATCGGAACGATCCCCACCTCCGTGGATGAAGTGACCGTGGGATCCGCCGCCATGCTCCGTGCCTCTAACCCAAAATACTGTTTTCTCCTGGGGCTATGCGAGGGCGAGTTTCCCGCCGCGGTTTCCGACGTGGGCTTATTCAGCTCGGGAGACCGATCGGTTTTATCGGACTTTGGAATCGAGCTTTCTTCCGATGCCGACACCCGATTCTCGGACGAGCTGATGTATGTACAGCGAGCCTTTGCCACTCCGTCCCACAGATTATACTTATTGACTTCAACCGCAGAGCTGAACGGAAAAGGAAGGTCGCCGTCCCTTCCCTTCAATCGGGTGCGCGCTCTGTTTCCAGAGCTAAAACCCCACCGTTTTTCGGGAAGCGATCTCCGCTATCTGACGGGAGCCCCCAAAAGTGCCGCAGCCTATTTGAGAACACTGGGCAACACGGCGGACGGGCTATCCTTGAAAGAGGCGCTTTCGGACTATCTGCCCCACGTCAAAGAGCTATCCGATGCCCCCGTATCCGATACGGAATGCCGCATTGATCCGAGCACTGCCGCTTCTGTGCTGGGTACGCCGATTCATTTCTCCTCTTCCCGCTTTGAGAGCTACGTAGACTGCCCCTTCAACTATTATTGTACCTACGTTCTGGGGTTGCGAAAAAAGAAAAAGGGTGAGTTCCATTCCTCGAGTATGGGAACCTTTATTCATTACATTTTGGAACAGCTCCTTCGCTTTGCCACAACGCCCAATGAGTCGGGCAAGCTTCCCGATGACGAGGAATTGGTCAAGAAAACCCAAGAGACCGTCAAGCAATACGTATCCCGAATCTGCCCCGACGAGCTCAAGCAGTCGGGAAAGCTTCGCCATCTTTATACCCGTCTGGAGCGATTGTCACTTCTAATGGTCCGAAACATCGTGGAGGAATTTTCCCACAGTGAATTCCAACCCGCCTTTTTCGAGCTTTCAACTAACGGACGGGACGGCAATCCTCCTCCTATGGAATTCGTTTTGGAGGACAGCGCTCGCGTCTCCTTTTCGGGCATCATTGACCGCGTGGACCTTCTGAAGAAGGACGGCGAGGTCTATATTCGAGTGGTGGACTATAAAACGGGCTCCAAGGTCTTTTCCCTTGAGGACGTGAGCCACGGGATCAATATCCAGATGCTTTTGTATCTGTTCACGTTATGCCGCAACGCCAATACGCCGTTTTCGCGCGCCTTGGGCTTAGCGGAAAACCAGACCCCAACCCCTGCCGGCGTGGTCTACCTTACCGCCAATATCCCCGTAATTCAAGCCGAGGATTATGACAGTGAGGCAGAGGTAGTGAAAAAGGCTTCCGCCGCCCTGAAGCGAAACGGAGTTCTTCTGAATGAGGAGGAGATCCTTCTGGCAATGAATTCCGAGATGTCTCCCCAGTTTCTGGCGGGAATCCGACGGAACAAGGATGGCGTGATCGTGGGAAACGCACTCATGGAACGGGAAGGATTTACCAAGCTTTATGAGCAGATCCGATCCACGGTGGAAACCATCGCGGGAGAAATGCGCCGCGGCGTTGCGGATGCCTCTCCCATTCCATACAAAGATCCCTGCGAATGGTGCCAAATGAAGCCCATCTGCCGCAGAATCGACCAATAAGGAGGAAGTATGTCAAGACAATGGACCGCCGCCCAAAGCGCGGCAATGAATATTCATGACAAAACCCTGCTGGTCAGTGCCGCCGCGGGATCGGGAAAAACCGCCACCCTGACCGAACGGATCATTCGCAGGATTACCGACAAGGACAAGCCCGCGGATATCTCAAAAATGCTGATCGTGACCTTTACCCGCGCCGCCGCGGACGAGCTGAAAAGCCGTATTTTTACGGCACTCAGCGAGGCGTTGGCAAAGAATCCCGCCGACCGTCATCTGACTGCTCAGCTCGTGAAGCTGGGAAGTGCCAGAATCTGCACCATCGATTCCTTCTATCTGGATCTGGTGCGCTCCAATTTCTCGGCACTGGGAATTCCCGCTTCCTTCCGCATTGCGGACACCTCGGAGCTGGAGATCCTGCAAAAGTCGGTCATGGAGGACTGTATTGATTCTTTTTATGAAACCGACGAAGAGTTCCCCGCCTTTGCGGAATGCTTTACGGGAACAAGAAGCGCGGATCGTCTGACTCAGCTCCTCATCGATCTTTCCGCCCAATGCGACTCGGTTCCCGAGGGGGTAGAATTCTTGCGACTGAACGCGGAGCGGACCCTCAGGGATGCCGATATGGAAGTCGATCTCTTTTCCACCGACTACGGCAAGATTCTCCGCGCACGGTCGGCGGACACGGTTCAATACTGCCTGTCGGTCTTTGCCGCCGCCTGTGAGTATCTGAACTCCAACGAGGTGTTTGTTTCCACCATGCTTCCCTCCTTCCTTTACGATAAAGAGTTTTGCGAGAGGCTGTTAGATGCGCTTTCGGACGAGGAAGAGGGCTATTCCCGTACCAAGTCCTTGCTGGAGAGCTTCGCTCCTGTCCGTCTCAAGAGCCCCAAATCGGATCAGATCACCGAGGAAAGCAATCGATTTAAAGCTCTTCGCACCGAACAACACAAGCGGCTTCGGGAGCTTTTGAAAAAATCCTTTTCCAAGCCCCCCCAGGTGATTATCCATGCCATGAGCGATACGGCAAAATACACCGAAACACTTTATCGTGTGCTTCTTACCTACGAAGCAAGACTGCACGAGGAAAAGCTCCGCCGAAGCATTTTTGATTTCAATGATATCCGCCGCTATACCATGAAGCTTCTGGTCCGTGAGGACGGAACGCCTACTCCCATCGCTCTACAATATGCGGAAGAATTTTCGGATATTTACATTGACGAGTATCAGGACGTGGATCGAGTACAGGATCTGATCTTCCGCGCCCTCTCCCGTCCCACTAACCGCTTTATGGTAGGGGACATCAAGCAAAGTATTTACGGATTTCGGGGTGCGGAGCCTTTGGTGTTCTCCGAATACCGCGCTCACTTTCCCGACCACAATACTCCCGCCGCCAAGAAGTCGGACAACGCTACGGTGTTTATGTCGGAAAATTTCCGTTGCGACAAAAGCATTATTGAATTTACCAATCTGGTATGCTCCCGCATCTTCTCCGCCTGTGTAGAAAGCATCGGCTATCGGTCGGACGACGATCTGGTCTTTTCCAAAAAGCCTCCCACCGAGGAGTATCGGTCTCCTTTGGTACAAGTAGCGGTGATCATGCCGCCTACTCCTTCCGAGGAGGAGTCCGAGGAGGACGAGCTTCCCGAGAAAAAGGAATTGGAAGCGGCATATATCGCATCCGAGATCAATCGACTGATCACGGAGGAGAAAAAGGCGGACGGCTCTCCCATTCTGGCGGGAGACATTGCCGTTCTGTTCCGATCCCGTTCCATGAGCGCTTACGTATCAAGAGCCTTGAACGAATACGGAATTCTGACCTCGGAAAACGACGGCGACCGTTATTTTGAAAACCCCGACGTTTTGATGGTGCTTTGTCTGCTGAACACGGTAGACAATCCTCATCGGGACATCTTCCTGACGGGAACCCTTCGCTCTCCGATCTTCGGGTTTACCATGGAGGATCTCATCCTGATCCGAAAGAGCTGTGACGACTCCTATTCGCTTTACGATGCCCTTCTGTCCTGCACAGACGGAGACGATGCTCTGGCGAAAAAATGCCGTCGCTTTGACGAGGTATTGACGGGTCTGCGCCAAAACGCGGTAACGCTCCCCGTTGACCGTTTCTTGCGCCTCTTGTTTGAATCCGACGTGTTTGCCGCATCGGGGCTGGTTTGTGATCAGACCGAAACGGGAGACGGAGGCAATCTGCTCCGACTGTACGAATACGCCCGTACCTTTGAGGCAGGCTCCTTCAAGGGACTCTACAATTTTATTGAGTTTATCAACACTATCATCGAAGAAGGCAAAAAAATGAAGGTTCCCCCCAAGGGCACCTCTCCCGACCGTGTGAATCTGATGACCATCCATCAATCCAAGGGTCTGGAATTTCCCGTCTGCTTCCTTTGCGACTGTGGTAAGCGCTTCAACCGTCAGGATCAGCAGGCGTCCTTGCTCTTTGATTATCCCACGGGCGTTGCCATGAAAATTGCCGATCAAACGGGATTCGCGCGGATCAATACGCCCATGCGGGAGGCGCTTGCCGCCAACGTAGCAATTCGCCAGACCGAGGAAGAAATGCGGGTGCTATACGTGGCACTGACCCGTGCCCGCGAACGGCTTTACGTCACTGCCTACACCTCCTCCTCCGAGGAACAGCTGTTACAGAAGGCGGAGGCGCGTGTCCAATTCTGCGGACGTTACGCTCTGCTTCGCTGTCAATCCTATTTGGATTGGATCCTTCTTCCCTTTGCCGATCCGACCTGCGACACCGATGCTTGCTGTCGCTTGTCCTTCCTCCAAGCAGTCCTCAAAACAGAAGGATCTGAGGAAGAAACGGAGGTGCTCGCCGAGGAATCCGAGAAGATCAACGCCGATCCGATCCTCACAGAAAAGCTCAAGAAGGATTTTGCCTTCCAATATCCTTATACCGGGCTTCGACGGATTCCCGCCAAGCTCTCAGTATCCCGTCTGTCTCCCGACGTTCTGGATGAGGACGATCGATCCGTTGATCTGTTCTCCGAGCGAAAGAAGGTGCCCGTCCCCGACTTTTTCCTGACGGGAGGGATCCCCAAGGCAAGTGCTGCGGAACGAGGAACGGCAACCCATTTATTTTTACAGTTCTGCGATTTCGTCTATGCCAGAAAACACGGCGTAGCAAACGAAATCGCCCGTCTTGTGGAGCGAAAATTTCTTCCCGCAAACATTGCCGATCTGATCCTTACGGAAGAGCTAGACACCTTTTTTGAGAGCGAATTTCTCAATGAGATCCTCTCTGCCAAGGAGATCATTCGGGAGCAGCGCTTCAATCTGCTGCTCTCCCCCGAAGCCTTTACTCAGGATCCCGAATTCCGAGACAAGCTCGCCGAGGAAAAGCTGGCGGTACAGGGTGTTATTGACCTGATCCTGATCCACCGCGACGGAAGCCTTGGACTGTACGATTACAAAACAGACCGCCTGAGCACGGCAGAGCAAGAACAGGAAGTCCTCGCTCAAAAGAAAATGAACGAACGCCACGGGCTTCAGCTTTCCTATTACGCTCATGCTGTTTCCCTGCTCTTCGACCGTCCTTGTGACAGGCTGTGCGTCTATTCCACCCATGCGGGAAAGCTCTTTGATATCCCTCCTCAGCCGTTGCTCCTACCGCAGGATCTTCTCGACACACTTTGACATTTTTTCGTAATGCTTCATATCCTGTTAAGGGAAGCACGCCTTTCCCAAAAATTATACAGGAGACTATTATGGCAATCATAGAAAATTTCGCTACAGTCCGTTATACCGTGGGAGGAGTCACGGAAACCGCTGTGTCCAATCTGGCAGAGGTCGCTCTGGAGTCCTCGGTCAGCCTGACCAAGGTTCCTCTTGGCTCCACCTATGGGGATGATTCGGTCCTCACCTATATTCTGACCGTTCAGAATACCTCGGGTGCGCCCTTGGCGGGGGTACGGATTGAGGACAATCTGGGTACCTTTCTCTTCGGCACCATGGAGCTGACCCCTCTGACCTACGGAGATAACGCGATTCTGCTGATTGACGGGCAGGATTCCACCTCTCAGCTGACCGTAGATTCCTCCGAGCCCTCCTCGCTGGTATTTACCGTTCCTATGCTGGCGGCAGGTGCTACTGCCAATATCGTTTACAACGCAGTGGTTAATGAATTCGCCCCCTTGGAGGTGGATTCCACCATCATCAACACCGCAACGCTGTCTGCCGATACGGAATGCGCGGAAGGGACTGCCTCTGCAACAGTTACCGCCGAAAGTGGCGCAAACGTCAGCGTATTCAAGCAGATGTCCCCCAATCCCGTAATTTGCGGAGACACCTTGACTTACACCATCCGTATCTTCAACTACGGCAACACCGCCGCTGAAGACGTTCAGCTTTCGGATGCCTTTGATCCCGCTCCCGCTAACATTACGGTGATCAGAAATGGCGTTCCCGTTCCCGCAACCGATTACACCTATGAAAACGGTGTTCTAACCGTTCCCGCGGACACGGCAGACGGAGATACCGTTCCCGCGGC
Source organism: Clostridia bacterium (assembly GCA_017463065.1). Classification (GTDB taxonomy): domain Bacteria; phylum Bacillota; class Clostridia; order Oscillospirales; family CAG-272; genus HGM12713. The sequence continues at coordinate 23,053 of JAFTPX010000063.1, read as the reverse complement.
GACCTTTATCCGCGATCCCGAAACAGGCATAGTAAGTGTTACCCCCGGTATGATCGAGTACGTCATCACAGGAACCATTTAATTCAACAAAAATCCAAAGATAAAAGAGCTGGCGCAAATTTGGGCAAAATCTCCAATTACTCGTCAAGCTCCATAAAACGATACGAAAAGCCAAGGGCAAGCAACGTGTTTTGCCATTGGCTTTTCGTATTTTTGCGCAAGCTGTTCACAGTTTTTTAATACCGTGAAGCCACCTCTTTTCGTATGATATTAAGTTAAATCGCCCTTATAAATGCTATCCTGCCAGTCGTGGATTCGTCCGCCTTGGATAAAGGCTCTTGGAACCCGTTCCCCAATGGCGCAAACGATCTCGTAATTGATCGTTCCGTTTCGTCTGGCGATAGAGTCCGCCGAGCAGACCCGATCCGCGCCGAATACCGTCACTACGTCTCCCACCTGACAGTCGCCCTCACTCACGTCCAGCATCAGCTGATCCATACAGATCCTGCCGATAATCGGCGCGTATCTTCCGCCCACCAGCATATAGCATTCGCTCATGCCGTTGGCTCGCCACAATCCGTCCGCATAGCCAATGGGAACCGTTGCCACGGTGGTTTTTCGATTGGCAAAAAAGGTTCTTCCATAGCTGACCGTTTCCCCCGGATAGACCTCCTTGATATGGGAGATCACCGATTTCAAGGTCATTACGGGCTGAAGCTCGGGCAAATGCCGAAGCTTTTCGGAGGGCTTGAGTCCATAGAGCACCACACCTGCCCGAACCATATCCAAATGGCACTCGGGATGGTCAAAGATCGCGGCACTGTTGGCGCAGTGCCGAATGGAAAATTCGATTCCCGCTTGCTTCAGATACTTCACGCCGTACAAAAACTGCTCCAGCTGCTCCGCCGTAAAGGAATCACCGTCGGCACTTTCGTCCGCCACGGCAAAGTGGGTAAAAATTCCCTCGGGAATCAGGGATTCCATTTGGCAGATCTCTTTTGCCTGAGCCAGCTCGTTGCTCCCGTCCTTGCGGCAAAGAAAGCCGATCCGTCCCATTCCCGTATCCAGCTTGATATGAATCTTCACCTTCACGCCAAGCTTTGCGGCGTATGCGGACAGCTTCATTCCGTACTCATACGAGTACACGCTCTGGGTTATGTGATGTAACGCAAGGATTCCCGCGCACTCCTCGGGCGTATAGCCAAGAATCAGAATGGGGACGGTAATCCGCTTTTTCCGAAGCTGCAGAGCCTCCTCGATATTGGAAACCGCAAGGTAGTCCGCCCCAAGCTTCTGGTAGAAGGATGCCATTCGAACCGCTCCGTGACCGTATGCGTTGGCTTTGATCACACAGCAGATTTTCACGCCCTTCCCCACCATCTCTCGGACGGTCCCATAGTTTTGCTCAGCTTTATCCAAATCAATCTCCGCCCAAGTCCTACGGCGGATTCCTTGAATATTGCTCATAATTCCTCTCTCTTTATCTTTTTCTCCACTTTTTCCAAAGCAAGACAAACGATTCTGTCCACCAACTCCTCAAAGGGGATCCCCACATATCGAGCAGAATCGGGAAACAGACTCATTTCGGTCATCCCAGGCAAGGTATTGACCTCGATGAGCATGGGTCCCTTGTTTCGATCCAGAATGAAATCGATTCTGGAAAGTCCCTCACAGCCGATCGTACGGTACGCCTCTTTTCCAATCTCGTTGACACGTTGAAGCTCTTCCGCTGAAATACGGGCGGGAATTAGATGATGACACATTCCCTTCGTATATTTTGCCTGATAGTCGTAAAACTCATTTTCCGAGGTGATCTCCACGGCAGGAAGAACGGTCAATACCTCATTTCCGAGTATCGGAAGAGTCAGCTCCACTCCGTCCAAAAATTCCTCTGCCAACAACCGATTCCCGTAGGAAAAGATCTCCCCAATCGCTTCAGGCAGCTCCGCTTCGTCCTTGACGATCCGAACACCGATACTGGAGCCCTCGCAAGGAGATTTGAGAACCATCGGCAATCCGATCTTCTCCTTCAGGAGCTGGGCAGTCTGATTTTGATCGTCACACGCGGAGCGGTTAAGTTGAACAAAGCAAGGGGTCGGTAATCCCGCATAAGAGATCAATTCCTTCGTTCGAATCTTATCGATTCCGATGGCGCTTGCCGCCACGGAAGAGCCCGTATAAGGAATTCCCGCAAGCTCCAGCATCCCCTGAATACATCCGTCCTCTCCGCCCTTACCGTGCAAGGCAAGTACGGCAAGATCCATGGGCGTTGCCAACAGCTCACCAAGGCTGTCGCACGTCAGATCAAACAGCGACACCCGACGGTATCCGCATCGTTGCAATGCCTCAAACATAGCTTTTCCGCTTCTCAGGGAAACCTCCCGCTCGGAGGAAATTCCTCCGTATATTACCGTAATTCTCAGATCCTTCCGATTCATTCTAATCTCCTCAACCCTTTGAAATACACCCTTCTCTGGCATATATATATTATATACCGCACTCGTCAAAAGTGTTCCGTAAAGCGACCATCTCCCTTATTTTCCCTCTCGAATGGAGCGAAGGTGCTTCATTACGTCGCTACCACCCTGACCGAAATAGTCATGTAACGCCCGATATTCTGTGTAAAGCCTCTCGTAGATCGCCACGTTTTCGGAAATGGGCATATAGGTCTTGCCGCTCTTCACCGCAAGCGCCTCTGCCGCCGCCGAGATATCGGGATAAATCCCTGCCGCCACCGCCGCGTACATGGCACTTCCTCTGGAGGCGGACAGTTTTGCGTCGGACACGGTAATGGGACGGTTTAACACATCCGCATAGATCTGCACCAGCATGGGATCCTTTTCGGCGATTCCACCCGAGGCAACGATCCGATCAATACAAATGCCGCCACCGATAAAGGTATCGAAAATCACTCGGTTGCCAAAGGCAGTCGCCTCAATGAGCGCGCGATAAATCTCCTCGGGACGGGTACGAAGGGTCATGCCGAGGATCAGTCCCGTCAAGGACGCGTCGGAAAGAACGCTTCGATTTCCGTTAAACCAATCCAGTGCCAAAAGACCGCTCTCTCCCGCCTTCAGGGCTTGCGCCTTTTGGCGCAAATACCGATGGATCGTCACGCCCTCCGCTTTTGCCGCCTGCTCGTACTCTGCGGGAACGCCGTTTTTGACGAACCAATCAAAATGGTCGCCACAACACGCCTGCCCCGCCTCGTAAGTATACAGATCGGGAATCACACTGCCGTAAACATGTCCGCAAATACCGCGGATGTGCATTTTCTTTTTGGAATTCACCACCTCAACGCCCGAGGTTCCCAAGATCAGCATCATGGTTCGATCATCCGTGATCCCCATGGCGGGCATGGAGGCGTGGGCGTCAAGAATCGGAACGGAAACGGGGATTCCCTCAGGGAGACCCGTCAGCTCCGCCCCCTTGGCGCTCAGAGTGCCGGCAACCGTATGGATCGGCGTTACCTCACGGGAGACCTTCGTCCCCATCATGGTCTTCCATTCGGGGGCTACCGCGTTAAAGAACGAATCGGAGGGATATCCGTCGTCCTTATTCCAGCAAGCTTTGAATCCCGAAAAGGACACGCTGTGGGTCTCCTTCCCCGTGAGCAGATAAGAGATCCAATCCGCCGCCTCTAAAAATCGGGCAGTATCGTGATAGACCGCGGGAGCTTCCCGAAGAATCTGTCGAATTTTGGGAAACATCCATTCCGCGGAAATCTTACCGCCGTAAATCTCCAGCCAGCTCTCGTTCCGAGCGTTTGCCACCTCGTTGATCCAATCCGCATCGGGTTGAGAGGCGTTATGCTTCCACAGCTTGACGTAGGCGTGAGGCTCCCCTTGATAGGTTTTGGCAAAGCAAAGGGGTTGCATTTGGTCGTCCACGGGAAGAATAGTGGATCCCGTAAAGTCAAATCCGAATCCAACGACCTCCTCAGGCGCAATTCCTGCCTCCCGAAGGATCGCGGGAACGGTATGCTTCAGAACACCCATATAATCCGCGGGGTGCTGCAGTGCTGTGTTCAGGGGAAGCTTCGTGCCGTCAGGCAATTGCTCGTCCATCACGGCGTGGGGGTATTCGTAAACCGCGGAGGACAAAATCTCCCCCGTTTTCACGTGCATCAGAACAGCTCTGCCCGAAAGCGAACCAAAATCAATTCCTACGGTATATTCCTTCATGTTTGCTCCTTTCGCCTACTCAAAGAGCGTCATATCGGCTTTCATCACCGACCGTCGAAGAATCGTATACCATTCCTCCGTCGGGTCTCCGCTCAGAATCCCGTGCTTGCTTTTCAATGCCGTGATCAGCATCTCGGGATTCAAATACTCTGCGGAGGATGCCTTCAGCACGGCAGAAAGCTTCACGGTCTTCTGACTGTCATCAAAACAGACCGAAACGGAATGAATCATGGGAACGATATCCACTTCCTTTTCCCCCGACTTGGTTTTTTTCACCAAGGTCAAGGGAGAGGTCGTCAGTGACTGTTCCATGTCCTTCGCCACCTGTTGGGAAAGTCCCTCACAGAAAACTTCCAGCTCATAGGATGCCCATGTGATTTCGGAAAACTCGGTTTTGGGGAGGTAGGCATCCATAATACAAAGCTCCTCCGTCAACTCCCGATTCAACCGATCCATAATCTCACGGGGAGACATTTCCCTGTCAATTCGAATATCCAGAAATTCATATACGCTCTGCGCGCCTACGCTGAGCGGAGTAGAAAACACCAGCTTGGCATGAGGATTGAAGCCCTTGGTATACCAAACGGGAATACAGGAACGCATGATTACCCGATTGAAGGTTCTCTGCAGATCCAGATGGGAAATATATTGCAGACTGCCCACCTTACGGAATTTCAACCGAACCGTAATGGGTCGCTCCAAGGCAGGAAGCGCAAGCATTCTTCTTTTTTCCTCCAGCTTACTTAGTGCTTGATTTTCGGACAACACGTACGCTCACCTCCCAACTTGTTTGCGCCGCAACCGCTACACTTCTCACGGCAGTTGGGCGTGGTGCTTTCCGCATAAGCGCGGTCATGCTCTCTGCGCAAAAATTCCTTGCTGACACCGCAATCGATGATATCCCAAGGCAGAACCTCGTCCAATCCGAATTTTCGGTTTGCGTAGAAGGCGGGATCCAATCCGCAACGCTCCATCACCGAGATCCAGCGGTCATAGTCGAAGCATTCGTCCCAAGCGTCAAACTTGAAGCCCTCACGGCAAGCAAGCGCCAGCGCAGGTGCCAGACGGCGATCTCCACGTGCCAACACCGCCTCAATGCGGCTGACCTTGGCATCGTGATGGGTGTATCGAATCTTTTTATCGGTAATTTTGCTTCCCAGAAATTCCTGCTTCTCCGCAAGCGTATCCAAAGAATCCTGCGCCTCCCATTGGAAGGGGGTAAAGGGCTTGGGAATAAAGCAGGACACGCTGATGGTCACCTGCGGCTTCTTCGCCTTGTTCCTTGTGGGGCACTGATAATACGCGTCAATCACGTGATTTGCCAGCTCGGCAATTCCCGCCAGATCCTCGTATGTTTCGGTAGGCAATCCCGACATAAAATACAGCTTAACCGTATTTTTCCCAGCCTCAAACGCCACGTTCACAGCACGGAGAAGATCCTCCTCCCGCACGTTTTTGTTGATGACGTCACGCAGTCTTTGCGTCCCCGCCTCGGGAGCAAAGGTCAGGGACGAGGAACGAACCGTGGCAATCTTGTCCATCAGCTCCTTGGTGAAGCTATCCACCCGCAAGGACGGCAAGGAAAGACTGACCATGTTCTCATCGGTCCACTCCAGAAGCAGATCGGTCAGCTCCTCCAGATGGGTATAATCGCTGATAGACAGCGAGGTCAGCGATATCTCGTCGTACCCCGTGGCTTCAAACAGACATTTTGCCTGCTCATTCAATACCTCGGGGGATTTTTCTCTGACGGGACGGTAAATAATCCCCGCCTGACAGAAGCGACAGCCTCTAATACAGCCCCGAAAAACCTCCAGCATCACACGATCGTGCACCGTTTCGATATAGGGCATAACCAGCTGATCGGGAAAATAGGAGGCATCCATATCGGTCATAATTCGCTTGGTAATCTTCGTCGGAATATCGTCGTAGATGGGAGCATACGACTCAACCGTACCGTCCTCGTGATAGCTCACGCGGTACAAAGACGGAACGTAAATGCCCGATATGGTCCGTGCAGCTTCGTGAAGATAGGCTTCCTTGGTATATCTTCCCTCCTCCTTCATCCGAATGTACAAACGACACAGCTCGGGGAGCATTTCCTCCCCCTCGCCGACGTTGAACAGATCAAAGAAATCCGCCACAGGCTCCGGGTTATAAGCGCAGGGACCGCCTCCAATAATGATCGGAAAGCTGTCATCCCGATCCTTTTGCCAAAGTGGGATTCCCGCCAGCTCCAACATATTGAGTACGTTGGTATAGCTCATTTCATACTGGAGAGTGAACCCCAGCATATCAAATTCCGTCAAGGGATCGCCGCTCTCACAAGCGCACAGGGGCAGACCGTGCTCCTTCATCTTACTCTGCATATCGATCCACGGATCATAAACCCGCTCACACCAAACGTCTTCTTCTCGATTCAATACGCCGTAGAGAATCCGCATTCCCAAATTCGACATCCCGATCTCGTACGTATCGGGAAAGCAGAACGCAAAACGCGCCTTGACTTGCTCTTTATTCTTGATAATCTGACCGTATTCTCCGCCCGAATACCGTCCGGGCTTGGAAACCGACTTCAAAATACTGCTAATTTGTTTATTCATGAATCCTTATTCTTTCTTTGTTTTTTGATAGAAAGCCCTTTTCTTTTTTGGGCTCTTTTTTGCTTTTTCTGTTCCGCCCTTTGCAGCTCCATCGATGTAGCGGCAACGGTAAAATAATGCTTGCTCGGGAAGCCGTTCCGCAGAAAGATGGCAAGAAACAGATTCGTTAATCCCGTCCAAAGAAGCAACCAATATTGGTTAACAACCGACATCCACCCCAATCGGAGCAGCAATGCGGACACCAGTATGCCAAGAACGGAAATCCCCCCGATCAAGTAACGGGAGCGCCGCTCAAGCCGAACCAAACGCTTACACCAGATCATTGCCTCACAAAGCTTCAGACGGGAGGAGAGCACCACCAATCCCACGGGTGCTTTCCGTCGACTCATGGGCTGCTTGGCATATTTCAGATCGTCCGTATTTTTATGGAGCACGCTAATGGGGGTATGTCCCAGCTTTCTGGTGGAAGCTACAAACGCCGTTTGGATCATGGGATCATAGGTTTCCACCACGCAATGAATCTTTTCCTCCGCCAATCGTTCGATCAACATCTCAAACACAGGCTCAACCTCGTATTTGACGCTCATTTTCGCTGACTGCTTTCCGTCCAACGAAATGCACAGAGAGGCTCTTCCCTTCTTGGTCTCTCCCTCGGGAAACTGTAAGCCGTACCGATTCATAAAACCGTGGCTGCCCACCAGCAAAATATGCTTGCGATCGACAAAGGCTTCGATTCCGCCGCGGGTAATGCGACGAATATGAATCTCCCGACAACGGCAGGATTCGGGAACATCCTCGAAGATCGCCGCCATCGGTCCGCCCAGATGCGCGTACAACAGCTGTAAGCATCCAAAAATCCGCTTCATTTGCGATTGCTCGTAAAACACCATGCCCGTATCCTTGGTCGAGCATTTTTTGAACAAATGCAGATCGCGGAAAATCATCACGTCTCCTTGGGCGTATTCCTCGATTACCTCTTGCCCCGTCAAGGCAATCCCTCTTTTCATCAATAAGGAGGCGGAGGCACATTGAGAGACACAGCCTGCCAGAGCCGTACTCAGAGGCAACGCCACAAACAGCACTGTCATCGCCGCCACGCAAGCGGTTTCCGCACTTTCTTCCCACAACATCCCTATCACCGCGGCAATCAATGCCAGCAACAGCGCGGGAATCATCCATACGGAATAGATCCGATTTCCCCGTCCCTCCGCTCGGAGTGAACGAAGAAAACCGTAAGGAAAGTCCACGTAGGACGGAGCAACCACCGTCTTGTTCTGATCCAATCCGCCGTCGTACATCTTTCGCGCCATAGAATGCTTGCCCGTATCCACGGTCAAGGTATATTTGTAAGTAATGGAAGAGTAGATCGAAAAGATCTTCATTTCCCGACGCAACAAAGCAAATTCGGAAATCATCGAACACAGCATAACACTTGCCGTAAGAAAATGAAACATGGGGGGCAAGGATGCGGTGGCGACAAATACCATTGCCACGTCGTATCCAATGGTTGCCACAAGTAACAGCACTACCATGGAGGACAGATTCGCCCGAAAGGTAAATAACTGTCGGATTCCACCGAAAAGCTGTCGCCACTGACACAGCGCGCACAGCAACAAAAGTTGCATGCCGATCAAAACGTAGGCACCGGGGTACTCCCGATAATTGGTCAGCCCGCCAAAATCCGCGCCAAACAGCGGTAGCGTATCATAGAAGAACAAAAGCAAGGTCAGCGCCCCCGCAAACAGCAAGCGAATCAAAGCGGTAACGCTCCGCTGACGGTAGCCCTCTCTCATGTCCTCTGTCTGATCCTCATTATGATAGTCCCCGTCGTCCTTTTCCACAGGCTCCTCGGCTTCCTCCAAGAATTCTTCCGACACGTCCTCCGTGTTCAGCGAATCCAACTCGTCCTCACAGCCCAAACGAAGCATCAGATCAAATACCGAATCATTCAACTGATTTGCCGCGGAATCCACGGATTCGGTCTGAGCAAACAACTCCTCGGGAATCAGCTCCACCACGTGAACGTCGGGCTCATCCTCCGCTGTCTCGTTTTCTTCCGATTCTTCTTCCGTTTCATAATCCCGCATCCATTCGGTCAGGGTAATTTGCTGAATCTCGGGGAACTCCTGATACTCCGCTTCCTCTTCGACAATCAATTCTTCCCCCGCGGACATCGACTCCATCAAGAGCAATTCTTCGGGCTCATTCACAGAGTTCTCGATTTCCTCAACGGATTCCACTAACATATCTTCCAATTCTTCGGATTCTGACTGTTCCGCAATCTCCCAAGGTGCCAGATCCTCCTCGGGAGTCGTTTCGAATTCCTGCGAGCATACAACCACGTCCCTCAATTCTTCCTCGGGAGCTTCGGCAGCTGTTTTCACAAGTTCTTCCACAGGAACATCGACAGTCGGCTCTGCCGTTGCTACCGCCGCTTTCGGTTTCCTTGTCTTTTTCGGTGTGGAAGAGCGGGCGGGAGTCTTTGCCGATTCATCTGCTCCCATTTCCTTGAGAAAATCCTGATCCAAGGTATACGTATCCCCATTCTCTCCGTCTGACCCGCACTCGTTTGATTCAGAACCATACTGGGTTTTCAGTTTCTTTTTCAACGCATCCTCAGAGAGCGACGCATTTGTTTTTTTCTTTTCATCGGACGAGGGCAACTCCTCCGACATCTGATTGACCGACTCTTTGAGCAATTTCAGAAAATCATCAATATTTTGTTCGTGACTCATTCTGCCCTCCCTATTATTTTTTAGCTTGCTGCCAAAACGGATGTTACCGATTCACCTTATGCTGACGGGAAATCTCCGCCAGAATCACCGCCGCCGCCGTGGAGACGTTAAACGAATTAACGTGACCGTACATGGGGATGGAGGTAATAAAGTCCGCTTTCTCTTTTATGAGGCGAGAAACTCCTTCTCCCTCACTTCCCATAACCAGTGCGCAGGGACAGTCGAAATCGGTTTCATAGTACGCCTTGCCCCCCGCCTCTGCCGCAAAGATCCACAAGCCTGCCTTTTTCAGCTCCTCTACGGTAGCGGCAAGGTTGGTCACCTTTGCCACCGCCAGATGCTCAATCGCGCCGCAGGACGCTTTGGTTACGGCGGGAGTCAGCCCCACCGCCCGTCGCTTGGGAATGATCAAGCCGTGAGCCCCAACCCCCTCGGCGCATCGGATCAATGCTCCCAGATTATGGGGATCGGTAATGCCGTCCGCAATCACCACAAAAGGCTTCTCGCCTCTCTCCTCGGCAATCTTCAGAACATCCTCCACCGAGCAATATTCCTTCTCTGCCGCCATGGCGACCACACCCTGATGCACCGCAAAATTCGACATCTTGTCCAGCTTTGCCCGTTCTACCTCGACCACGGGAATGTGGCGTTCGATCGCCTCGGCAACCAGCACCACGATCGAGCCTTCTCTCTCTCCCCGTTGCACAAACAGTTTATCAATATCTCGCCCCGACTTTAACAGCTCTCGAACGGCATTCCGTCCGATCACCAAGCCCTCTGCCATCGGTTCGTCGTCAAAGGAGCGTTCCCGCCTTTCGGATCTTCCCCCTCTTTGATTGCGTTTTTTGTCGTTTTTTTCATAAAAATCTCTTCTGTTTTTTTCCATGTTTCGCCTCAATCCAATACCGTAAAATTTCTTCATTCGGAACATAAATATAGTTATTTTAATTATACCACAAAATTTTATTTTTGTATATAGCCAACCGATAGCTTTTTTAAAAAAATTCTCAAAAAAACACAAAAAGAATCATCCCACCGAGGTGATGAGATGATTCTTGCTTTAGTTTTAGCCCATGGAAGAGTAGTTAGGCGCTTCCTTGGTAATATTGATATCGTGAGGATGCGATTCCTTCAATCCCGCACCGGTAATGCGAACGAACTTCGCGGTCTGTCTGAGGGTTTCAATATCGGGAGCGCCGCAGTAGCCCATACCCGAACGGAGACCGCCCATCAGCTGGTATACGGTATCTGCCAGTGCGCCCTTGAAGGGAACCCGTCCCTCTACACCTTCAGGAACCAGCTTCTTGTTATTCTCCTGGAAATAACGATCCTTGGAACCGCTTTCCATTGCGGCGATCGAGCCCATTCCGCGGTATACCTTGAAGCGTCTGCCCTGATACAGCTCTTCGCTTCCGGGGCTTTCCTCACAGCCCGCGAACATCGATCCGATCATGACGGTGCTTGCGCCTGCCGCCAAAGCCTTTACAATATCTCCGCTATACTTCAGACCGCCATCGGCAATCACGGGGATACCGTACTTGTCCGCAACCTCAGCCGCATCACAAATCGCGGTAACCTGAGGAACGCCAATACCCGCAACCACACGGGTGGTACAGATCGAGCCGGGTCCGATACCAACCTTGATGGCATCCGCGCCCGCACGGATCAGATCCTCAGCCGCCTCGCCCGTAGCGATATTGCCCGCAATGAGCTGACAATCGGGGTACGCGTTCTTGATCTCGTAAATCTTTTTCATGATATTCTGAGAATGTCCATGAGCGGAATCCAGCACGAGGAAGTCCGCACCAACCGCCAGCAACGCACCCGCCCGATCCAACGCGTCCTTAGTCACACCGATTGCCGCGCCGCAAATCAGTCTGCCGCAAGCGTCCTTAGCGGAGTTGGGATACTTGGTTGCTTTTTCAATATCCTTAATGGTGATCAGTCCCGTGAGAACGTTGTTCTCATCCACCAAAGGCAGCTTTTCGATCTTCCGACTGCGCAAGATTTCTTGCGCCTCAGCAAGAGTCGTGCCCGAAGGAGCGGTAACGAGATTTTCCTTGGTCATCACGTCGGAAATCTTGCCGCTGAAATCGGTAAGGAAACGCATATCGCGGTTGGTAATAATACCGATGACCCGCTTTTGGGCATCACAGATCGGAACGCCCGAAATCTTAAATTTACGCATCAGCTGTTCTGCTTCATAAACGTAATTATCCGCACCCAAGAAAATCGGATTGGTAATAACGCCGTTTTCGCTTCTCTTGACACGATCCACGTGATCCGCCTGCGCCTCGATGGACATATTCTTATGAATCGTCCCCGCGCCACCCTCACGGGCAATGGCAATCGCAAGATTCGCCTCGGTAACCGTATCCATCGCAGCGCTCAATACGGGAATATTCAGCGTGATCTTGTTGGTCAGACGGGTCTTCAGGGAAACGTCCGCGGGAAGAACGTCGCTCTTGGCTGGTACGAGCAGTACGTCGTCAAAGGTCAGTCCCTCTTTTTGAAACTTAGAGCTGTAATCCATAAATTTTTACCTCCGTTTTCTTGAACAAAAATGTTTGCTTTTTTATTTTTATTACCCATTATTATATCAAATCCGTCGCCACTTGTCAACTGTTTTTTTTAGCATTTTTTTATTTTGCGAAGAAATAAATTTTTTCATCTTCACCTACAAGAAAATTGTTATTTTTGCTCACAAAAACGCCATATATTTATTTTATCGGGGTCGTCAGTTCCCCGATTGGAGGTATGTATGAAGCTATGGATTTCTCACAAAAACTATCTACCCTGCTATTTGCTGTTTTGCTTGTTCTTTTCTTTGGTGTTATTTCTGATCACCCTACTCGGCTTTTCCATATTGAACCGTGAATCCTCGAAAAGCGCAGTCGAGATCCCTGCCGAATCCGCCTCTTTTCCCATCGTCGTCATTGATGCGGGACACGGCGGCGAGGACGGCGGCGCGGTAGGCGAAAACGGCGTCTATGAAAAGGATCTGAACCTGAGTATTGCGAAAACGCTTGACGAAATGCTCCGCGCCTGCGGCGTAAAAACGGTGATGACACGGACGGAGGACGTTCTTCTGTACGATCGGAATTCCAATTATCAGGGGCAAAAGAAGGTGCAGGATCTGGCAACTCGTCGAGCCATTGCCGAACGCTATGAAAGCGCCATCTTCATCAGTATTCATATGAACTCCTTTCCACAGACACAATACAACGGGCTGCAGGTCTATTACTCGACCAACGATCCCACGTCCGCTCAGCTTGCGGAGCAAATCCAGTCCCTGGTCAAGGATTCGCTTTTGCCCGAGAATCGTCGGGCAATCAAGCCCGCGGGAAGCAATATTTATTTGTTGAACCGTTTGAATTGCTCCGCTGTTCTCATCGAATGTGGATTTCTCTCTAATCCGGAGGAATGTGCTCATCTGTCCGACGAGAACTACCGTCGCCGTCTCGCGCAGACCCTCTGCGTTGCCATCATGAATTATTTATCCGAATCGGGGAAAAATCCTTCTATCGGCACTTGATTTTCTCGCGATATTGTTGTATAATAAACATATCATAGTATCATTTTTAAAGAGGAAATCATGAAAGGCATCAAAACCGTATATATCTGCTCCGAATGTGAATATGAAAGCCCGAAATGGCTTGGAAAATGCCCCCGCTGTAACTCATGGAATACCCTTGTGGAGGACGTAGTGGAAACAAGTTCCGTAGCTTCTGTTGCAGCGAGAACCGCAACCCTTCGCATGGGAGAGTCTCACGCCGCCCCCTTCTCCGATCTGAGCATGCCCGACTATATCCGTTCCCGCACGGGACTCTTTGAGTTGGATCGTGTGCTTGGCGGCGGCTTGGTCACGGGATCGGTGGTTCTGCTTTCAGGAGAACCCGGGATTGGTAAATCCACCCTCCTGCTTCAGATCTGTGACACGCTGGGTGCCAACAAGACCGTTCTTTACGTATCGGGAGAGGAATCCAGAGGACAGCTGAAGCTCCGCGCCGAGCGACTGATGGTCAAGGGCGATCGACTTTATATTCTCACTGAAACCAATATTGAAAGCATTCTGTCCGAGGCAAAAAAGATCAAGCCAGACGTCATCATCGCCGACTCGGTGCAAACCATGTATTCGGACAAGATCACCTCAGCGCCCGGCAGTATTTCCAACGTCAAAGAGGTTGCCATGTCCTTTATCGCCAAGGCAAAATCCGAGGGTGTGTCCATCATTCTCGTGGGACACGTCAACAAGGAAGGCGGTATTGCGGGACCCAAGGTATTGGAGCATATGGTCGACGCGGTTTTAAACTTTGAGGGCGACAAGCGGCAATCCTACCGCATCATCCGCGCCAACAAAAATCGTTACGGCTCGACCAATGAGATCGGCGTATTTGAAATGACTGACAGCGGACTGCGGGAGGTTCCAAACCCATCGGAAATGCTTCTTGCCGACCGCCCCACCGATATTTCGGGAAACTGCGCCGTTTGCACGATGGAGGGAACCCGACCCTTGGTTGCCGAGATCCAAGCCCTCGTCACCCCCACCTCCTTCCCCGCTCCGAGACGGACCTCCAACGGAATTGATTATAACCGAACCTATTTGATTCTGGCGGTTCTCGAAAAAAGACTGGGCTTGAAATTCTCCTCTCACGACGTATACCTGAACGTCATCGGCGGCATGCGGATCGACGAGCCCGCCTCGGATCTAGGCATTGCTCTTGCTCTCATTTCGTCGCTGACCGATCGGATCATTCCCGACGATCTGATCGCCATCGGTGAGCTTGGCTTGGCGGGAGAATGTCGCGGCGTCGCCAACGTGGAGCAACGGGTCAGAGAGGCAGCACGACTGGGCTTTACCCGTGCGGTCATTCCTACCCACAACCTACAAAGCTGTTCGGATATCAAGGGAATCCAATTGATTCCCGCCAAAAACGTATACGACATTCTGAAATTTTTGAAGCCGACAACCAAGGATCAGTAAATTCGCACCGATAAAAGAACCCGCAAAATTGCCTTCAACAAGCGATTCAAGCTTTCCGCGCCTTCCTTTTCCTCTTGATGGCATTCCTCGGTATTTGGTATCATTCCGATTTCCTTGGTATAGCTAATGGTTTAATACATTTTTTGAAAGGAACTTCTTTATGAGAACCGTTACCGATCTGAACCTTCTCTCCACCGTCGATACCGTTGTCGCGCTTGGATGCTTTGACGGTGTTCATATGGGACATCGGGAGGTCATCCGCACCGCAAAAGCGCAAGCAATCCGACTGGGTCTGCCTCTTGCCGTTCTGACTTTTGCCCAACCTCCGAAAAATTATTTCATCCCTCATTCGGTTCCCTTGCTTACCGATAGCAAGACCAAAGAATCGCTGATTGAGAAACTGGGTGTGGATCTTTTCCTCTGTGTTCCCTTTGATCAAACGGTAGCCGATATGCCTTCGGAGGAGTTCTTTTTTGAAATTTTAATTCGTCGGATGCGAGCAGCGCATATCGTTTGCGGCTTTAACTATTCCTTCGGTGCGGGAGGACGAGGCAATGCGGATCTGCTTGGCAACCTTGCCGCAAAAAACAACATCGGCTTAAGTATTCTTTCCCCCGTCACAATAGACGGCATCCCCGTCAGCTCTTCCGCGATCCGGTCGGCGATCGTGGACGGACGTGTAGAGGAAGCAACTCTTCTTCTCGGCAGACCGTACACCCTTTGCGCATCGGTCATCGACGGACAGAAGCTGGCAAGAAGCCTTGGCTTCCCCACCCTCAACCAACGCTTTCCCAAGGATGTAGTCGTTCCCCGTCATGGCGTATACGCGGTACAAGTCACCACAGAGGACGGCGGCACCGTCCTTGACGGCATTGCTAACGTGGGCGTACGTCCCACCGTGGGCGGTGACGAGGTTTGGTCGGAAACACACATCTTTAATTTTGACGGCGATCTGTACGGCAAACGGGTTTCGGTAGCGTTCCGCTCCTTCCTGCGTCCCGAAAGAAAATTCAACTCCTTGGACGCCTTGCGTGAGCAGATTCAGAAGGATATTCTTCTGGCAAAGGAACTACTTTCATAAAAAAATAACGGTTGCTTCGCAAAGACGAAACAACCGTTATTTTTTGTAACTCTGCCGATAAGCCGGGTTCTGTCGAGAACGGCCATCTATCTTCGCTGATCGTCACCGATCAGCTTCGGGTCACCCCGTGCCACCCGCGGATATCTGTCGGGCAAACGATCCGCATACGGTGTTGCTTCGGATAGGGTTTACAGCAAACCTATGTTACCATAGGAGTGGGTGAGCTCTTACCTCGCCTTTCCATCCTTACCCTTTCGGGCGGTTTCTTTCTGTTGCACTTTCCCGGGAGTCGCCTCCGGCTGACGTTATCAGCTATCCTGCCCTGTGAAGCCCGGACTTTCCTCACGGTAATACCTTTCGGCACCATACCGCGCGGCCGTTTAGCAAAGTTACGGAGTAATTATACCACAAAGGTATCTTCTTGTCAAGAATCGGTTTTCTCGGTTTTCAAATTTTTCGGCAAGAGAATCCGCTTGAACTGAGGCAGACGGAACAAAAGAGTCGCCGCCGCCACGGTCAAAACCGTCTCGGGAAGCATATAGATGCCGTTATAGCACAAGGAATACAGAACGGGACGTCCCACCCATTCCTTACCAAACGCCACGAATTGCTCTAAATTTGCCCAAAGAATGATTCCCGCAAGGAAATGAACGAGGAATCGCAAACCGCAGACAAGTGCCACGCCGCCGACCATTCCAGCCGTTCCCTTCCGACGGAACACACCTGCCAATCCAAGCACTGTAAAGGCAAGAACGTAATCCAGCAAAAGCGAGCCAATGAGCATGACGGGAGTCAACCCCCAAGCGAACACGCCTCCCTGCAGGATCTGAAACCAAGAGTAGCAGAAGGCGGTTCCCAGTCCCCACATCAGCCCATGCTTGATGGAGATCAGGCATAAGGGAAGCATGGAAAGAAGCGTGATGGATCCGTCAAAGGGCAATTGAAAAATTTTAACGTAGCTGAGTGCCACCGCGAGTGCCAGCATAATGGCACATTCGCACAATGTGCGAATACGGGTTGGTTTCATAAGAAAAACCTCCAATAAAAAATTCAAAACCGCACGGAAATCTCCGTGCGGTTCAAACTTCATTTTCTAAGGTTCAGCTGCGCGCCTTGCCGAATCAAACGAAATGCAATCTTCCTACGCCGGTATTATCCGTATCAGGTTAAAGGGTTCGGCTCTCGCCGTCTCAGCCAAAGTGGGCACCCCCGATTTCTATGCGATTTTGTGCTGTTATTGTATCACAGACCACCGTTTTTGTCAAGTGTTTTTTTGATTTTTTTGCATCAATAGTAGAAATTCGCGCCGATTCGCTTGATATCCGCCGTTGCCAAAAGCGCCTCATCCACTACAATATTTGCCTTGAACTGCTCCAGATAATCAGCCAGCAAGCTTTTTTTCATATCTTCCATAAACACGTACAGTCCCGTTTCCGTACTAATAAAGAAATCGGAGTTTTCCGTTTTCGTATATGCGCGCTCTTCCGTTTCATACCGCATGATAATATGAATTCCGTATTCCGAGGATACCTTTGCCACCTCACCGACCTCCATCTCAAAGAGCTTTTCCACTACCTCGGGGGAATCGTAATCGGTGGTCGCCGTCAAATAATACCCGTTGGGATACTGATTCATGCCTTCATCCTCATTGTATTTCGAAACCAAAGCGTCAAAGCCGTCAAAATTTCCCGTCTTTGCCATTTCCATGATCTGCACCGCATCGTATTCGACCTGCTGGAGCTCGTTATCGGGCAAATAATCGATCAGACCGTTTCCGTTCTCGTCGGTTTTGATCTTGCGCTCTCCCTTCTCGGTATCGTAAGCAATACGGGTAATTCCCTTTTCGTCCATAAAGATATGAATGATGTCCCCGTTCGAGTCGTAAACGGGATCCCCGTTCGCATCAGTCTTTTTCGTTCCCTTTTCGGTATCGTAGGCAATTCTGCCATCGGCACGATAATAAATATCGTCTCCCTTTTCATCCTCTACGTAAACGTAGTCATAGGTGTACAAAAAGACCTGCTTGAAGCGGCGGTAGGTCTGCTGATAATAGTCCTCTACCAAATTGGGCGAAATAAGCGATCCGTTCGCGCCAAACAGCGTATCGTTCAGATACTCGATCTTTGCCTCAATGATATACGCCTCCCGAAGGATCTTATAGTTTACACCGTAATCGGCAAGGATCGCGTTAAACTGCTTCTTGGATCCATTTGCGTATTCGTTCACCAGACGTTCCATTTCCGCGTCGATCTCATCTACATAGGACTCGGGAAGCTTCAGATCTCTTTCCTCAAATACGTGTAATGCCGCAAGATAGGTTTTTGCGCTGTTCAGCACCGATTCGGTATAAAATTTGTTATAGGTCGTTCCGTCGGTATTCATAACCGTATCCCAGAAGGACTCCTTCAGTGCCTGAGAGCCAAAATAGTACGAGGAACAAAGAGTTCCCTTCATTCTCGAAAGATACAGCTGGAACAGGTTGACAGACATCTCCACATCCCCCAGCTCCATCATGGTCTTTCCCTTAGAGGAACAGCCCGCAAAGCAGGTCAACGTCAGAATCAAGGCAAGTGCCAAGGCTAAAATTCGTTTGATCAATTTCATGAAAATTACGTTATCCTTTCCTTTTTACATCCGTAAAGAAATCCACTGTCAAATATAGGTTTTTAAAATCTCCTCGTAACGGCAGAATAACCGATATAGCAAGGTCAGTATATCGTCGTTTTTCTGCTTGCGGAAGATCACGCTCGGCGTATCGGACATAATCACACGGATCCGTCCCTTCCATTCGTCGGAAAGCTCCGCCCAAACCTCAAAATCAAAGATAGAGGGTTGAATCCGAACCTCGCTCATCTCCTCGATGATCGTCACGATCCCGCAACGCATTGCCGCCGCTCGAACCAGCGCTACCATCAAAAGATTCTGTGTCTGCTTGGGCACGTCTCCGTAACGGTCGATCAGCTCGTCAAAGATATCGTCCTTATCCTCGGGGGTCTCAATCATGGCAATCCGCTTGTAAAGACCCATTCGTTGCGCGGCATAAGGGACGTAACGGTCGGGAATGAAGGCGTCGCTTCGAAGGGTTACGGTACACTCCTTCTTTTCGGGAACCTTCTCCCCCTTTTCCTCCAGCACCGCCTCGTTGAGAAGCTTGATATACAGTTCGTAGCCCACCGCATCCAAGTGTCCGTGCTGCTCGGAACCAAGAAGATTGCCCGCTCCTCGGATCTCCATATCCCGAATTGCGATCTTAAAGCCCGCGCCGAACTCGGCATATTCCCGAATGGCTTCCAGACGCTTGGTAGCTACTTCGTTGACCGTCTTATCACGGGGATAGGTGAAATAGGCGTACGCGCGTCGGGCGGAACGACCGACCCGTCCGCGGATCTGGTGAAGCTGAGACAATCCCAATCTCTGGGCACCCTCCACGATCAGCGTATTGGCGTTGGGAATGTCCACGCCTGTCTCAATGATGGTCGTGCAGACGAGAATATCGATCTCACCCTTGAGCATCTCTCCCCAGATATCCTCCAGATGCTCCTTATCCATTTTCCCGTGGGCGACGGTAATCCGCGCCTCGGGGATCGCTTTTGCCAGCTTTGCGGCGCATGTATCGATGCTTTCCACGAAATTATACAGATAGAACACCTGTCCACCTCGTCGAAGCTCTCGGCGAATGGCTTCGATCAGAATCAGCTCGTCGTATTCCAGTACGTAAGTCTGCACGGGCAACCGATCCTGCGGTGCCTCGTCCAATACCGAAATATCCCGAATCCCGCCCATTGCCATATTCAGAGTTCTGGGAATCGGCGTTGCCGTCAAGGTAAGGACGTCAACGTTTGCCGCCAGCTGCTTCAGCTTTTCCTTTTGCGCAACGCCGAAGCGTTGCTCTTCGTCGATAATCAATAAACCAAGATCCTTGAATTCAATATCCTTAGCCAGAAGCTTATGGGTGCCCACGATGATATCCGTGTCCCCTCGCTTCAGCCGTCGGAGGGATGCCGCCAGCTGCTTAGGGGTACGGAAACGGGAAATCATATCCACATTCACCGAAAACGCCCGCATACGGCTGGTCAGCGTCTGAAAATGCTGGAGTGCCAAAAGGGTGGTGGGAACCAGAATCGCTACCTGCTTGCCTCCCAGAACCGCCTTGTACGCGGCACGCATCGCCACCTCGGTCTTACCGAAGCCTACGTCTCCGCAAAGCAATCGATCCATGGGAACGGGGGACATCATGTCCGCCTTGATCTCCTCGATTGCCGCCAGCTGTCCGTCGGTTTCCTCAAACTCAAACGCCGCCTCAAAATCGGCTTGCAGATCGTCGTCCGCGGGAAAAGCGAATCCGGGCTTACGGCTTCGCTCGGCATACAGGCGGATCAGATCCTTGGCGATGTCCTTCACCGCCGCCTTGGCTCTCGCCTTAGCTCTGCCCCATTCGTTCCCACCGAAGCGGGACAGCTTCACCAGTCCGTCATCGGAATGAGCGCCGATATATTTGGACACCATATCCAGCTTATCCACAGGAAGAAACAGGCGGTCGCTTCCCGCATAGCGGATGTTGATATAGTCACGGCTGACACCGTCCACCGTCAGATTCTCGATTCCCATATACTGTCCGATGCCGTGAACCTCGTGCACGACGAAATCCCCAACCTCCAGATCATTATAGGACAGAATGGTCTCGGTTCCACTCCGCTTTTTCTTTTTCCTCTTTAATTTTCCGCCCGCGCTCAACGCGCCCTCCCGACTTTCGGGAGCAGTGGACAGCACGGCGATCCTCGGCACAGTCAGCTCGTATCCGCGAACATACTGTCGCCATTTAATAAGAAAGACGCCCTTGGGGAGGGTATCAATGGTATAGTCCCCTTCCTCGGTCTCCACCAGGGCGGAAAATCCCTTTTCCGCCAGTAGCGTACAAAGATTCTTTGCCGCCGCTTCGTTTTCCGCTGTCAGTAAGACCCGATATCCGCCGCGGCGATAGGTTCCCAGATCTTCGCAAAGCAGATCAAGATTTTCACAGTAGGAAACCATGTGCTTGGTACGGAAGGGAAACATCGCCTCCAGCTTTTTCCCCGACATCCCTTGTCCCAGAGAATCAAAATGCACCACGGACCGATCCTCGAGGAAAAGGTCAAAGCTCGATTGAGGCTTTGCGTAATCGGTATATCTGGAGGAAATCGTTCCTCCCTCCAACAGCTCTTCCACCGTTTGATTCAGGTGCCACTCGGATGCCTTGATCCGATCGGCGATGGCAGAGGTTCCCCGCAGAAAAACCGTGCTCCGACTGCTGAAATAATCCAGCAAACAAATCCGTTCGGGATAAATCAGAGTAATATATTTGTCCGCGAAGTTGATCTCCGTGCCATCCTCCAGTACGGCAAGCTCGGTGGTCAGCTCTGCCCTTGCTCGCTCATCCCGACACCTTGCCCTGTGGGCTTCAATCGTCTTTTTCAAAAGCGCCCGTTTGTCCCCATCGATCAACAACTCTCGCGCGGGAACGAATTCCACCGCGTCCAACGTCACCGTCAATCTCTGGGTCATGGGATCAAAGATCTCCATACGGTCGATCTCATCCCCGAACAGCTCAATACGGAAGGGATAAGAGCCCGTGCTTTCATGACGGTCAATATCAGTAAATCTCGCCGCCGCTGGATACACGTCCACGATTCCGCCGCGAACGGCGAATTGACCGGGGGCATCCACCAATTCGGTCCGCACGTAGCCCGCCCCGATCAGCTTTTCGATTAGGTCGCCGACCTCAATACAGGTCTTCCCGTATTCGATGCGAAAATGGGAAGAGATCAGCTTTTCAGGCGGAATGGTATAGCTCAGTGCCGCATCGGGCGTGGTAATGACCGCATCCAAGCTCCCATCCAACAAGCCGGAAAGCACCCGAAGCCTCTCATGCTCATACTCATGGGAGGCGGTAATATTATAAAATGTAAGATCCCGCCCGACGTAAAATGCCGTCCGCAAGCCAAACTGCTCCAAAAAGAACCTCAATCGAACACATTCCTTTTCCTCGGAACAGATTAGAAGTGCCGCTCTCTGATCCTTCTTTTTCAGATCCTCAAGGAGGGTGGCATACATAGCGTCGGCGGCACCGTCACACAGTCCCGTAACCAGAATCGGCAACGGACTTCGGGCTGTCTTCGTCTTCTCAATTGCTTTCAGTAGGGGGGCGTATTCACCGTCTCCCCGCACGCAATCCGTTAATATATTCATCCAAAAACTCCAATTCTTCGGGAGAAATTATTTGCCGTTACAGCACTGCATGGCACCGTCTACGTCACCCTCCGCGATCTTCTTGATCCCAAGGATCACGGAAGGAAACACCTCCTTCAGCTTTTCCATATCCATATCGGAAAAGTTACCCAGCACCCAGTCTGCCAGATCGTAATCGGGGTGCGGCTTCTGTCCCACACCAATCTTGATCCGCGGATAGCCGTCATTGCCCAAATGCTCACTAATACTCTTCAGACCGTTATGTCCGCCGTGACTGCCCTTCCGTCTAACCCGCAACCGTCCTACGTCCAGACTGACGTCATCGGAAAGCACGATGATCCGATCGGCTTCCAACTTATAAAAGCGAGCCGCCTCTCCAACCGCCTCCCCCGACAGATTCATAAAGGTCTGGGGCTTCATCAGCAAAACCCGTTTTCCCCCCACGGTCGCCTCGCCAACCAACGCCTTGAATTTGGCACGGTCGATCCGAGCTCCGCAGGACTCGGCAAGATGATCGATCGCCAAAAAGCCCGCGTTATGACGGGTACGTCCATACTGTAGTCCCGGATTTCCCAGACCCACAATCAAATATTCCACAGGACCGTTTCCCACGGTCTCTTCTTTTGCGATTTGCTTGAATAAATCAAAAATATTAGCCATGCTTCATCCCTAATCTTTCGCTTCTATTCCAATTTAATATTATAGTATATTCCCCCGAAAAAATCAATCCCTCCCGTTTCTTTTTTTCTTTGTTCACAAAAAATTTACCATTATATTCCGCATTTTTTTGAACAAGCCTATAGTCAAACCTCCTATAATATGTTATAATAGTGGGTGCCGTACTGTGCCTTGCGGTGCTTTGCGGTTACACAATTTGTCAAAAATTTATTTTTATACGGAGGTATTTACCAATGGCAAAGAAGTATTGCTATCTTTTCTCCGAGGGTAACGCATCCATGCGTGAGATCCTTGGTGGTAAAGGCGCAAACCTCGCAGAGATGACCAATATCGGTCTTCCTGTTCCCCAGGGCTTCACGATTTCTACGGAAGCCTGCACTCAGTACTATGAGGACGGTCGTCAGATCAATGATTCGATCATGGCTGAAATCATGGAGTACATCGTAAAGATGGAAGGCGTTACCGGCAAGAAGTTCGGCGACCTCGAGAATCCCCTTCTCGTTTCCGTTCGTTCCGGTGCCCGCGCATCCATGCCCGGTATGATGGACACCATCCTGAACCTC
>JAFTPX010000024.1 GCA_017463065.1 Clostridia bacterium | reverse complement strand
TTCAGTGTGAAAACGAAGCCAGGATGAAGATCGCTATGTCCGAAGCGGCTATGAAGGAAAAGTAAGCGTAAGCGTTGAAGATCGCCACCACCGCGGAGAAGATCCAAGCCGCAAAGGCTTTGGAGGAATCCTACGCCGCGGAGCAGGCAGCGGAAAAAGCAAGACGCGCCAAGGAGCAAGCGACCTTGGAGGCGGACATGATCGTTCGCGCCGAGGCAAAGAAGAAGGAAATGGAGCTGGAAGCAGAGGCAGAGGCAGAGCGGATGCGCCGCAAGGCAAAGGGTGAAGCCGACGCCATCTACGCCAAGATGGAAGCGGAGGCACGAGGCATTGAGGAGATCCTCAAGAAGCAGGCTGCCGGTTTTGCCGAGATCGTTCAAGCAGCGGGCGGCGACGCCGAGGCGGCTCTGAAGCTCCTCATCGCTGACAAGCTGGAGGATCTGATGCGTGTTCAGGTAGACGCGGTGAAGAACATCAAGATCGACAAGGTTACCGTTTGGGACGGAGGTCAAAACGCGGACGGAAAGACCTCTACCGCAAACTTTATTTCGGGTATGATGAAATCGGTTCCCCCTCTGGACGAGGTCTTTACCATGGCGGGCATGCAGCTCCCTTCTCTCCTCGGTAAAAAGGTAGGCGAAGGCGAGGCGACCGCTCCCACGGAAACCAGGGCAGAGTAAAACCAAAAGCATGTAGAAAGCGGAAAGGACGGTTGAAATGGGCAGGAAAGTTCCATTTGATATAAGAAGAAATACCGAAGATTCCTTAGATAAGAGCGAGGGAACGCCGTCCTACCGCTTTTACGGAGAAAGAAGAACGGTCTCCCTCTTTCGAGAAAAGATTCAGGCAGGAATGCTAAAACTCATTGCTCTTTGGTTTTTGTTCTGGATTTTAAGCGTGGGCGCATTGGCATTCGTGACGTTCCTTCTATACGGCTCGTTGATGATCGTTACCCTTCTGTATCTGATTTTCGGCATCGCACTGACGGCAGTGCTGACCCGAACCCTCCGCAAGCGGAGAAAATTTCTGCGAAAGCTGAACAAGCTTTGTCGGGCAAATCGATTTCGGTTACAGGTGAAGCGAACGTTTTTCGCATCCTTCCGTTGGACGGGAAAGAATACCGATTTTGTTCTGGACACAGGCAGACACGTGTATGACGTCAGCTTTTTGACCATTCGCAAATACCGCTCTTCCCTCTATTTTGAGAACAAAGAAGAAATCAAGCAGGTGATCAAGCCCTTGAACAACAAGTTCACCACGATCTTTGAGCCTCCCATTCGGGCGAAGCTCTTTCCCACGGAATTTCCTCCTGTCTATGCCCTTGACGGAAAGATCAAGCACAAGGTGGTGCTGGTCAATCCCGTGTGTCAGGAAATGTACTGCAAGGATCGGGACGGAAACATGTCGGCAACGGGTAGCGGCGCGGAGCTCTTCGGATATACCGTGTATACGGGCTCGGGATTTTTGGAAACCATCAAGAGAAATGAGTTGCTTTGAAACAAAAAACGCCCTTGCGGATTCGATAATCCGCGGTATGATATAATGTATAATGTCAAATTAGTTTTATTTTATTAAAAAAGGGATGTTGAAAGGAGAAAACACGTGCTTGGGGCTATTATCTTGTTTGCTATTACTTATGTGCTGATGCTTATATTCGGTAAAGTCCGAACTTATATTGCACTCGGATCAGCATTGGTGTTTATCGTCAGCGGTATGCTTCCGCTTGACCAGATCATTCCGTCAATCGACTTTAACGTACTGTTGATGATTGTCGGAACGATGGGGCTTGTCAAGCTGTTTATCGACAGTAAAATGCCGACACTGCTTGCCGACCTGATTATGTCAAAGGTTCCCAACGTGCAGATTGCAGCCGTTTCGCTTGCGCTGTTTGCGGGAATTATTTCCGCCTTCATTGACAATGTCGCAACGGTTCTTATGGTTGCTCCAATAGCGCTTGAAATCTGTAAGAAGCTGAAAACCAATCCCGTACCGTTCATTATTGGGATTGCGGTATCTTCGAACATTCAAGGTGCGGCTACCTTGGTAGGCGATACAACCGCTATTATGCTCGGCTCTTACGCCAAAATGAGCTTCATGGACTTTTTCTGGTATCAGGGTAAGCCCGGTATCTTCTTTGCGGTTGAGCTTGGTGCTGTTGTGTCCGCTCTCATTCTCGCGTGGCTGTTTCGCCGCGAAAAAGCCGCAGTGGAAAAGAGTAACGAGAGAACGGTCGTCACCGATTACGTTCCTACCGTTCTGCTGTAGTTGAATATTTTGATGTTGATAGCGGCATCGTTTATCGAAAACAAGCCGAATATTACGAACGGTCTGATATGCTTGGCTCTGCTTGTCGTGGGACTCGTTTATACTTGGATGAAAACTAAGAAATTCTCGTCGATTCTTGAGCCTCTGAAAACCATAGATTTTGAAACCATAGGTCTTTTGTTCGGTCTGTTCTTGGTAATTGGCGGTATTAAGAATATGGGCGTGATCGACGCTGCGGCAGATTTACTTGCGAAAATGGGTGGTGGAAACGTATTCTTGCTTTACACCGTAGTCGTATGGGCTTCCGTACTGATTTCCGCATTTATAGACAATATTCCTTACGTTGCAACGATGATTCCCGTCATCGCAGGACTTGCCTCCGCATTGCAGATCGATCCCACAGTCCTTTACTTCGGACTTCTTTCGGAAGCAACGCTTGGCGGTAACTGCACACCGATCGGTGCATCGGCAAACATAACAGGTATCGGTATTCTTCGTAAGGAAGGCTATACCGTTAAAAATTCCGATTTCTTTAAGATCGGTATTCCGTTCACATTGGCGGCTATTATACCGGCTTATGTTTATTTGTGGCTGATGTACGGAATTTAATAAACTAAAAGCAAGGAATGACCGACTTACCATCGGTCACCCCTTAGTATATAAAACGCCCGTTTTCAAGCGAGGAACTTGGCAGCAATCACTCTTTGCCGCTCCTTTGCCGATAATGTGGTAGAATGTTATAAAATATAAAAATAAAATGGGAAAGGAGTTGGTTTCGTGGACACGATACCTCGAAGTTGCCCCGAAAAGGGATTCTTCAAAATCAGGCATACCCGTAATCATAAATGCGTTAGAATTCTTGACGTGGCAAGCTTATCAAGAATACGTTGTTGAACAAATCAAGCTCTGCAACGATACACAATCAAACACATTTATTGAAAATACAGGAGATTATTATGTCTGATATTATTAAACAATTATTATTGCAATTGATACTGATTTTGCTGAACGCTTTCTTTGCCGCTACCGAAATTGCCTTGATCTCCATCAACGAGAAAAAGGTACGTTCTCTTGCCGAGGACGGCGACAAAAAGGCTCGCAAAATGCTAAAAATTATAGAGGAGCCTACAAAATTCCTCTCCACGATTCAAGTCGGTATCACTCTCGCCGGATTTCTCGGCTCGGCTTTTGCCGCCGATAGCTTTGCGGAAAAGCTGACGGGCGCAATGGTGTCCGCATTTAATATATCTGCGGAGCATATTGGAACGATCGATACCGTATCGGTCATTTTGATTACGTTGATACTGTCCTATTTCACCCTTGTTCTCGGCGAGCTTGTTCCCAAGCGTATTGCTATGCGCCACAAGGAAAAGCTGGCAAACGGTGTGTGCGGAATTATATCTGTGCTAACGACAATACTCAAGCCAATTATTTGGTTCTTGACTGTTTCTACGAACCTTGTGTTACGTATGTTCGGTATCAATCCCAACGAAAAGGAAGATGCGGTATCGGAAGAAGAAATCGTCGTTATGCTTGATGCAGGCGCGGACGAAGGAACGCTGAAGCAGGATGATGTGGAATACATAAAGAACGTGTTCAAATTGGAACGGCTTTCCGCAGCAGACATTATGACACAGAGAAGCTCTGTTGTGGCTGTTCCCGAGGATATATCCGAAAGCGAGCTTCTCTCTGTCATTGAGAAGGAAGGATATTCCCGTATCCCCGTATATTCCGAAAACCTCGACAAGATCGTAGGAGTTCTTCATACGCGCAAGTATCTGCTAAAGCGTACCGATCCCGAATTCAAGCTTGAGGACGCGCTTCTCGCTCCCGAATTTGTTCCCGAAACCATCCATCTCGATGCTCTGTTTAAGAATATGCAGGAAAACCACACGCATATGGTTCTTGTTGTCAATGAGTACGGACATACCTCCGGCATCGTCACGATGGAGGATATTATTGAGGAGCTTGTGGGCGAGATTTGGGATGAACAGGACGAGGCGACCGAGCCTATTATTTCGATAGACGAGGATACGTACCGTGTTCTGTCGAGTGTTTCTATCGATGAATTCTTTGAATATTTCTCACTTGAAAAGAGCGAGGACATCGAATCCACGACCGTCAACGGTTGGCTTTCAGAGGTCTCCGAAAACATTCCCGAGGTTGGATTTACATTCGATTATGAAAATCTCTCAATTTCCGTAACAGTAGCCGACGAGCAGATGACACACGAAATCTCGGTTAAGGTCATTCCCGTGACCGAGGAAGACGCGGATATTGAATATGCTGATACGGAGGATAAAAAATAATCGATAATCCCAAAGGGAGGCGTACATAAGCATATGAAAATAATCATCATCGGTCTTGGTACGATTGGCAAGACTATACTGAAAAATCTATCACGCAAAAGTCATAATATCACAATTATAGACGAGGATAAGGATTAAGATAGAAAATCTTATCGGCAAATACGACGTGTCAGGCGTTGTAGGCAATAGAGCGTGTAGCAACCGTGCTATTGCAGAAGAGCTTGCCGACGATCTTTCTCGCGTAACCGTCATTCACGGAAACGGCGATCGTTTCCGATGCGGGAACGTATACCATAGAGCATGGATTTTTCTCAAACTTCTCGGCGGTGCTGATCTGTATATCCAATGTCGGTCCCGCATTCGAGGCAGTAGGTCCCTATGCAAGCTTTGCAGGATATAGGTGTAAATGACCGAGGGCTGACCAATCGTCAGCCCTTATGCTTTTCCTTCTTCCAAAAGCTTTTTGGATATTTTTTCAAAATCTATTGACAAATCCGATGGTCTGTGATATAACACTATACTCAATTTTGATACAGCATTCTTTCCCATTATTCGTATTGCCATCGAAGTTAATACATATACAACTGAAATCAAGAGAAAAAAGGTTAAAATACAAAAATCATTTTTCTTTTGATCGGAGAAAGGTCGTTTTTTTCTTTTTTCTTTCTTCCTCTATTAATTTTATTGTGTAAAATGTCAAAAATCATCCGAATGAGGAATTTTTGTTGACAATGTGAAATTTCTGTGATAAAATAGTCGTAGAAAGCAATATCATAACAGTTATACCAATATATCTTTGAATATTGATTACCACGGTTCAAAAGTTTCTACCATGACGCCGACAAGTCATGACTATTGGTCTTGTTAAACACGGTAGAATGAACAGACCCGTTGCGTCTGTTCTTTTTCGTTTGTATGTAATTTTATTTACATAAAATTTTATTTTTTAAGGAGAAACGAGACATGAAAAAACTCATTTCTGTCATTCTCACCGTCTTCTTGCTGGTATCCTGCGTCGCTTGCTTCGGCGCTTGCTCCAAGGACGACGGCGACTTCAAGGTAGGATTCATTTTCCTTCACGATGAAAACTCTACCTACGACAAGAACTTCATTGATGCAGCAAACGCCGCTGCCAAAGCGCTTGGTCTGAGCGAGGATCAGGTGATCATGAAGGTCAATATTCCCGAGGGCTCCGAGTGCTACGATGCCGCTTGTGAGCTGGTTGACGCCGGCTGCGACCTGATCTTCGCAGACTCCTTCGGTCACGAATCCTACATGATTCAGGCTGCTAAGGAATACCCCGCGGTTCAGTTCTGCCACGCTACCGGTACCCAGGCTCACGTTGAAAAGCTGGACAACTACCACAACGCCTTCGCTTCCATCTACGAGGGACGTTATCTGGCAGGTATTGCCGCAGGCATGAAGCTCAACGCTATGATCAATGCAGGCACCATCACCGCTGACCAGGCTGTGATCGGTTACGTAGGCGCATTCCCCTACGCTGAGGTTATTTCGGGTTACACCTCCTTCTTCCTCGGCGCACGCTCCGTTTGCCCCTCCGCGACCATGAAGGTAGAGTACACCAACTCTTGGTTCGACATCGCTCTGGAGAAGTCCGCGGCTGAAAATCTCATCAACTCCGGTTGTAAGCTGATCAGCCAGCACGCTGACTCCGAGGGGGCTCCCAAGGCTTGTGAGGACGCAGGCGTTCCTAACGTTGCCTACAACATCAGCACCACCAGCATCGCTCCCAACACCGCTCTGATCTCCTCCAAGATCAACTGGGAGCCTTACATGAAGCTCATCATTGAAAAGACCAGAGACGGTAAGGGCTCTGAGATTCCCTACGATTGGTGCGGCGGCTTGGCTGAGGATTCCGTTCAGCTGACTGCTCTGAATACCACCGTTGCCGCCGACGGAACCCAGGCTGCCATCGACGCCGCTATGGCTGAGCTGAAGGCCGGAAAGGTAAAGGTATTCGACACCTCCAAGTTCACCGTAGGCGGTAAAACGCTGACCGAGTATTTGGCAGACGTTGACGGCGACTTCAAGGGCGAGACCAACGTGATCCACGACGGTTACTTCGATGAGTCTGCGGACAATCAGCGCTCCGCTCCTTACTTTGATATCATCATCGACGGTATCACCGTTCCCAGCGCTAACTGATTTTACGTCGGTAAAACAATTTGGGATGCCGCTTTGCGGCATCCCAATGGGTTTTTTATATGGATCGAATGTTTCATCAAGGAATAGAAACGACCGCGAGGGGTTTTCTGTTTTTTGATGAAAAATTCGAAAACGAAAGGTTGGAAAATATGAATAAGGTAGCAATCGAATTGCGGGGCATTACCAAGAGATTCGGCAGTGTGGTGGCAAACCGAGACGTGAATCTGAAGGTTTACAACGGGGAGATCCTTTCCCTTCTGGGTGAGAACGGAAGCGGAAAGACCACGCTGATGAATATGATCTCGGGTATTTATCACCCCGATGAGGGCGAGATCTTTATTGACGGCAAGCCCGCTCATATCAATTCCCCTCACGATGCCTTCACCTATAAGATCGGCATGATACACCAGCACTTCAAGCTGGTGGATATCTTCTCTGCCGCGGAAAATATCGTTCTGGGCTTAGAGGAAAAAGGAAAATTCAACGTACGGCAGGTCTCAGAGGAGGTTGCGCAGATCAGCGCGAAATACGGCTTTGAGATCGATCCCGACAAAAAAATCTACGAAATGTCGGTTTCCGAAAAGCAGACCGTGGAGATCATCAAGGTGCTGTATCGTGGCGCGGATATTTTGATTCTGGACGAGCCTACCGCAGTTCTGACTCCTCAGGAGACCCGTAAGCTCTTCGCCGTGCTTCGCCGCATGAGAGACGATGGCAAGGCGATCGTAATTATTACCCACAAGCTTCACGAGGTGCTGGAATTGTCCGATAAGGTCGTGGTGCTTCGCCACGGCGAATACATCGGCACGGTCAACACCGCCGAGGCGGACGAGCATATTCTGACCGAAATGATGGTGGGCAAAAAGGTCGAACTGAATATCTCCCGCGCCGAGCCGAAGGACCCCAAGGATCGATTGGTAGTCGAGCACATCAACTGCCACAACCGAGACGGTGTCAAGGTACTGGACGACGTCAGCTTCACCGCACGGTCGGGTGAAATCCTCGGAATTGCGGGCATTGCGGGAAGCGGTCAGCGGGAGCTGTTAGAGGCGATCGCGGGACTGCAAAAGCTGGACGACGGTCGCATCATCTACCACAATCCCAAGAATGGATTAAAGGAAAATCTGCGCAACAAGACCCCCTTGCAGATCCGAGAGCTGGGTGTCAGACTTTCCTTCGTCCCCGAGGACCGTCTGGGCATGGGTCTGGTCGGTAATATGGGTGTGGTGGACAACATGATGCTCCGCAGCTACCGTCACGGTCATTCCATTTTCCTTGAGCGGCATGAGCCAGAGGAATTGGCGAAAAAAATAATTAACGATCTGTAGGTCGCTACTCACGATGCGGATACCCCTGAGCGCCGTCTTTCGGGCGGTAACGTACAAAAGGTGCTTCTGGGACGGGAGATCGCATCCTCCCCCACCCTTCTGATGGCGGCTTATCCCGTCCGCGGCTTGGACATCAACTCCTCCTACCTGATCTACGATCTGCTGAACGAGCAGAAGGAAAACGGCGTTGCCGTGATCTTTGTGGGAGAGGACTTGGACGTGCTGATCGATCTTTGCGACCGCATCATGGTCATCGGCAACGGACAGATCACGGGTATTGTAGATGCCCGAACAACCACAAAGAATGAAATCGGATACTTAATGACGAAAACCGCGACAAAGGAGGAGGCAAACGATGCAGAGTAAGAAATCGGTAAAAGCAAAAAAAAATCCGTGGATCTATATTACCAAGCGCTCGGAGCTTTCCAAAAAGAACTCCTTTTTGATCCGTGGCACAGTGATCGGCGCGGGCATTCTTCTTTGCGCCGTGATCACCATTCTTTTGACGGGGGTCAACCCTCTGAAGGTATTTGCGTCGATGTTTGAGGGCAGCTTTGGAACTCCCAGAAAGATCTGGAATCTGTTGCAGTCGGCTGCCATTCTGTTGGGAATCTCCCTTGCCGTTACGCCTGCCTTCAAGATGCGCTTCTGGAACACGGGAGCGGAAGGTCAGGTGCTGGTCGGTATGCTGGCAAGCGTCGCTTGTATGTTTTACATCGGAGACGCAATCCCCTCTTGGCTTCTGATCCTGGTCATGCTTCTCGCCAGTACGGTGACAGGCGCCATCTGGGCGGGAATCCCCGGTGTTTTCAAGGCACTGTGGAATACCAATGAGACGCTGTTCACCCTGATGATGAACTACGTGGCAATGCAGTTGGTTTCCTTCTTCATTATGCTGTGGGTTCCCAGCGGATCCATGGTGCTAGGTGTAGTTAACTCTCAATCGAAGGTCGGTTGGTTCCCTTCTCTGTTCGGTCAGCAGTATCTTCTGAATATTCTGATCGTTGCCGTGATGACGGTGTTGGTTCATATCTACCTAAAAAAGAGCAAGCAGGGCTATGAGATCTCCGTGGTGGGAGAAAGTGAAAATACCGCCCGTTACATCGGGATCAACGTCAAGCACGTGATCTTGCGCACCGTGCTGATCTCGGGCGCCCTCTGCGGTATCATGGGCTGGATTCTCGCGGCGGGAACCGATCACTCCATTACCGCAAGCTCCGTGGGCGGAAACGGATTTACGGCGATCATGATCTCCTGGATGTCGAAATTCAACCCCATTGCCATGATCTTCTCCTCTCTACTGGTCTGCTTCCTGCAAAAAGGCGCGGGACAGATTGCTTCTGATCTGCGACTGAACTCCAGCGTGGGAGAGGTATTGACGGGTATTATGATTCTGGTCATTATCAGCAGTGAATTCTTCGTCAACTATAAAATTCATATTCGCAAAGTAAAAAAAGGAGGTGACGCATAATGGTATTTGAAACGATTATGGCGTTTATCGCCGCCGCCATTATTCAGGGAACGCCTCTGCTCTTCGGTGCGACGGGTGAGATTCTGACCGAGAAAAGCGGGAATCTCAATCTGGGAATCCCCGGAATCATGTATATCGGCGGAATCTCGGGCATCATCGGCGGATATCTGTACGAGCATTTTGCCGCTACCCCCATTCCGATTCTGTGCGTCATCCTTTCCCTTCTGGCATCTCTGGTCGGCTCTACGCTGATGGCGTTGATCTACAGCTTCCTGACCATCACGCTCAAATCCAATCAGAACGTAGTCGGTCTTGCCCTGACCACCTTCGGTGTGGGACTCGGAAACTTCTACGGTGGCTCGCTTTTGAAGTTCTTCGGCGAGAGCGGATCGATCTCCCTTCTGACCACGGGTAACGCCTACAAGACCAAGATTCCCTTCCTTTCGGATCATCTGGGCATCTTCGGAGAGACCTTCTTCTCCTTCGGCTTCTTGGTTTACGCGGCGATCATTCTTGCCATCCTTGCGCAATGGTTCCTCAAGCATACCCGCATGGGTCTGAACCTGCGTGCGGTGGGAGAAAATCCCGCTACCGCAGATGCGGCGGGAATCAACGTCAGCTTGTACAAATATCTTTCCACCTGTATCGGCGGTGCCATCGCGGGTCTTGGCGGTCTGTACTTCGTGATGGACTATACCACGGGCGCATGGACCAACAACGGCTTCGGCGACCGCGGATGGCTTGCCATCGCCATCGTCATCTTCGCTCTGTGGCGTCCCCGCTCCGCAATCTTCAGCTCCTACGTATTCGGCGGTCTGTATATCGCCAGCGTGTATATCCCGGGGCTGTCAGGAAGCGACAAGGAGCTCATCAAGATGCTTCCCTACCTCGTTACCATTGCGGTTTTGGTGTTCACCTCCTCCCGAAAGAAGAGAGAGCATCAGCCCCCGCAAAGCCTCGGACTTTCCTACTTCCGAGAAGAACGGTAACCGATTTTCAAGACAAATATATATCTCCCCCGTGCATGAACAAGTCCGTTAAAAAAAGGATTTGTGCATTCACGGGGGGATTTCAGTTTCGGGCATAGCCCGAATCCTTGTGGCTGCGCACAAGCGCGCTTTTTATTGGACAGTCGAGGACTCCTATCCCTACAAACGCTCTCTTTTTTTGCTTTCTTCTTACTCCTTTCTTCTTTTTCTTCTCATCGGTTAACCTCTTTTGAACCCCGCCGCTATGGCGGGGGCGTGATACAAAAAGCCTTGAAAACTTAGCGTTTTCAAGGCTTGGTAAAATGACACTGATTCTATCAGCTCAATGCCTGAACAATTTGCGAGATCGTCTTTCCATCGCTTCTCCATGTGTCCGTATCAAAGGATCCCGTACCGTTTCCTCCAATATAGGAAACCACCTTTGCTTCTCCGCTAACGGTTGTGCCCAACTGATACCAGGTATCCGAGCCTTTATCCTTTGTATATACAACAGCGTATATAGGAACGTAAGAGCCTGCCCCAGACAACGTATCGGCAGTGATATAAAGTGTCATCTCCCTACCGCCGTTGAACCAAGCCCCCGGATTCTCACCTGTATTACCGTTGCCATCCACATTTTCACGTTTGATCATGATTGTAACGGGCTTATCCTCTCCGTCGATGTTCAAAACCATGGATTCTCCAAACAATTCTTGAATCGCGGCGGAATCCTGATCGCTGGCGTTGACCACGTTACCGATATAAGATGAGCTCAACCGATTCCACGAGATATCGTTCATTGCGGAAATCAACTGGTTGTACTCGGCTGGAGTATTCAAAATTTCGGGAAACCGTGCCAGAACGCCTGAAACTGCCGCTTCATCCTTGTTTTCCGGCTTGGTTGTCTGGAACTGATACTCAATGATAGAAAACAGAGTTTTATCAGAGGTGTCGGTCGCGTTATCCGAAAAGTATACGTGAACCGTAAACGTTCGCCTCTCTCCTGCCGTAACCTCCTCCGCAAAGGAAATGTCCTCTTGCATTTCAATGTTTTCATTGGAATAGGAGACGATTGTTCCGTCAGGCAGAGAGTAGGTGCCTCTTACCTTCGCTACATAATAGTAGGAAACATCCGTATTATTAAAAACCGTGATGTGATAGAACGCCTCGAATACGCCGTCAGAGTTTTCCCTAAGCGTTACGTTGCTTGATACTACCGTACCGGAATATGCCAGCGTATCGGCATCAATATAGTTTCCTCCGCTAACGCTCGTAATGAATAGTGCCTCGGGAGGTTCTGCCTCTGCTACACCGTGTACGATCAGTTCGGAATTAATGGCAGCGTATCCGACAAAGGAAAACACACACATGAAGGAGAGTGAGATACAAAGCGCGGCTTTCATCCACGTTTTCATCGCAAATCACTCTCCTTTCTTGGGTTTAGTTCTCTTCCTCGGAATCTTTTTCCTGGGGGGTAATCATTGCCGTAAAGACCTGTTCTGCCTTGCGGCGAACCACGCCGATAATCTTTTTCAACGGGTTGTCCAGGGTATCGGGATCTACCTTGTAGTTTCCTCGTGAAACCTCTGCCTCACGAACAATATCCTTGTCTTGGTGTACGTCTCTGGTGGGAACGAGAACCACGTCACCGTTTTCCACCTTGTTTCCATTGGGATCATAGCGGTAGGTTTTTTCGGGTCTTTCTTTCCAGAATACGTCGATAGCATCGACCCCCGTCTCATCCACGATTTCAGATTCCTCTGCTTCGGGAATCGAATTCAGCAATACCTCTATCTCCTGATCATTTTCCTCGTCAGCTTCTTCGGTGGTAGCAACGACCTCCACGTTCTCGTCCGTCTCAACCTGAGGATTTTCTAAAACGGTCTCGATGACAGGCTCCGTCTCTTGAGCGGGCGGAGTGTTGAGAACGACCTTTACGACAGGACGGACAACGTTGGTAATCTTGGGTTGTACGATCGTAGTGGGGGCGGCGGCATCTGCCTTAGGAGCCGCCTCAGGCTCACTGTAGCCATTCATCTTAATCTCATATACGTACAGAAGCTTGCTATCCGTAGGAATGAGGAACTTGGTACAAGTCTTTTCTTCGTTTTCATACATGAGAATGGGGGCTTGAATGGTATCCCGTATCTCCAGCATCTCGTCAAAGGTATCCACCAGAACGCGCTGATAGCCTGACTGATCAAAGAGGTTATTGATCTTCTGAATATAGGACTTATACTGAGAAAGAATTTTCTTAACACGTGCTGTGTAGGTAATATCCTCTGTTCTGGTCAAGTAAACAAATGCGATCAGCAGAAGGATCAACAAAAGCTCAATCACACCAAGCACGATAGCCGTGGTCTTAAACGCCTCCAATCCCGCACCTCTGGTGCAAGCGATCATTTTTGCCTCACCGTCCGGTACTTCCGACGTCATTTTGATATGAACCGTTTTGGTCGTAAGAGGAATACGAAGCTCGGATGTGTAAGAATCCACGCTGTTGCCGGAAAATGCGTTACAATCGCTGAGCACGTCCACGTTTAACGTCACTACAATGTTACTGGTAGTGCTCGTCAGGGAATAGGTCTCAAGGAACTTGTTCGCAAGATCGTTGTATTCGTCGTAATTGATCACTACAATCTCGTTGATCCGCAAACGATTTGCGCTGTTTTGCGATTTATTTTGCGCGCTGACTAATTGATACTCGGGATTGTAGATTGCTACCTTCGAGGTATTGTCAATGATCTCCAACCGAGACGTAATAGAATAGGAATACCGATAATTCACGTCATCCGCATCCATTTCTATCTCATAAGAGAAATCCGCGACGATCTTGTCTATCAAAGAAGCCACGTACGACTGATCTTTCCCCAAATAAGGAGAATCATAGAATTCGTTTTCCTTCAAAAAGACGTTGTAGTCCATCGAACCGCCCTCGCGGTAGTCGATGTAATAGGTCTTATTCAGCTGATACGCCACGATAGCGGATATCAAAATCGCTACAGCGACGACCACAGCAACGACCGCTTGCGCAAATATCCATTTTTCTCTGTTTTTACGATAAAGAGAGCGTTTCTTTTTTTCTTGCTCCGACACGTCAGTAAACCTCCTTTCTTTCAAATTTAGTTACTGCTTTCCAGCAGCTCTCTGAGCCACAGAGTGGGATATCCGATATAGGCGACCTTCATATCGGTCAGCCCCACGATGTCCTTGTCGGTAATATAACCCGAGTCAAGACTTTCGTTGGCGTCCCCCTTGGTATAATATCGGGTCTCGCCACCAATGCTTTCTATTTTTGCGACTCTGTGAACAATTTTGGACTGATTTTGAAGAAAGACAATAATTTGTCCTTCCTTAATCACTTGATCATCGTACCGTTCGTAGATGATCATATCTCCCTTGTTGATTTCACCCGTCATACTTTCGGTAGCGATAACGATCGCGCCGAAGCGGAACTGACAGGAGATCAGCATAGCAACCGAAGCAATTACCGCCGCAGCGAGAATAACACCGACAAGGGATGCTTTTCTTCCCCTTTGCAAGGCGTTTTTCTTTCTCTTTTCATAAAGGGCGGAAATGAACGCAAGCAAAAGGATGGGAAAAATCATTTTGACGCAGGACAGCAGCGTGTCCGACATCGCTGTTACGCTTTTCATAAAGTAAACGTATAGCGTGGTAATGAGACGGAATGTGATATTGGGAAACATTCCAAACCGTTTGGAACTGTAATGATAGTAAATGTTCGCTGTAATTGCGGGAAAAAACGTAAGTCCCACGAGATCCATAAAGCGATTCAAGCTTGTGATTTCCGCGACGTTGGAAACCATCAAAACCTCGGTCAATACGCATATCAGATAGGAAATCCCACTGACAGCCTTATTTTTTTGCGCCAGAAAAACAAATCGAATGATTTCTGAGCAGATGATGATGCTCGCGAGAGGAAGGATCGTCTGAACCAGTCTTTCGGTGTTTACAAAATAGGGATTTTTGTAAAAACCAAAGAAGATTCCCGTTATTTGAAGAAGCACAACGTAGATTACGCTTATGATCGCTGAAAGAAGCAGAACCTCTCGTTTATTGATCGATAACGATCCCCTCTTTCTTACGAGCAGACAAACGATTGGAGTGAAGAGAAGCAGCAAGCAAGCCGCAACAATCTTGCTGCTTCCCACGTTCACAAAAAGTGAGGAAAGGAGTGCCGCAAATATAATAAAAGATATCAGATAAAGAACTTTTTTATCCTTGTTCATCTGCGGACTCCTTTCCTGAATTTTTAGTGAATTGAAATACCCGTAACCCTTTGAATTAAGAATTCACAGGCTCTGCCAAAGCGTTGATGGTGAACGTGGTCGATTGAGCAATGTCGGATACCTTAGCAAGCTTTACCGTAACGGTGACAACAGAGGTTCCATTGGGAGCGATTTCAGTTTCAGACCACGTACCGTATTCGATGGAGAAATATTCGTTGTTGCCGTCATTTGCGAACTCCAGAGCGCCAAGCTTAACGTCAACGTCACTGTAGTTTGTTACCGTATAGGTAAATACAACCATATCCCCAACTTCCTTGAGTCCCGCGACTTCGGGCGTAATCGTAATTCCGCCGGGAGTACCTGCATCGGAAAGGTCTGC
Organism: Clostridia bacterium; assembly: GCA_017463065.1. GTDB lineage: Bacteria > Bacillota > Clostridia > Oscillospirales > CAG-272 > HGM12713. The sequence goes on along the minus strand of JAFTPX010000024.1, from coordinate 13,832 downwards.
AATAATTGTCTCTCTTTCGGCGGACGCAGCGGTTACCGCTTCCGTCGCGTCGGAAAATTTAACGCTGAAGGTAATTGCCTCATTTTCGGCAGCTCCACTCCAAACCAGTGTTTCGGACGTTGCGGCGTAACCGATACCCAGCGCAAGTGCTGCTACGAGCAACAGAGAGATAATGAGTGTTCTTCTTTTTTTCATTTTTGTTTTCTCCTTTGTGAAAAATTTTTTGAGCGCTCCCTAACCGCCCATATTGCCAAAAATATAGTTTTTTGGCTTTGTATCCCTATTTTATCACCCAATGACTACAGCACGACTACAAAAATAAATTTTTGAAAAAAATTTCGACACCCAAATGAATTGAGTGCCGAAACGATCTATTTATTTGATTTTTTGCAACTGATTTTCCAAATACCCAACGGTAAATTCCGCCCAGGAGTAGGCACTCATATACTGACCCGTAAAGGAATTGATCGCCTTTACGTCGCCTTCAAGGAATCGATAAAAGTCACAGTCAACGATCCTTGTATTCACAAGAATTGTCACCTCGGTGAAAAAATCAGTTCTTTTTCTTCGGTTTCTTGATGCGGTTGAGCTTCTTGTTCATCTTGAGAAGCTCTTCCTTGGTGAAGGAAATATTCATCATACCCATCATACTCGTAAGGCGAAGCACGCTGAAGCCGCCGAGCATCTGCATAATGCCGCCGTCGCTACCGCCCTTCAGATCGACGTCAAAGCCGCCTGACTTTTTCTCGCCTTGCTTGCCTTTTTTGTTGGCACTCATCTTCTTTTTGAGTTTAAGACCTACTCCAACAAACCAAATCTTTCCGCGCTTTGTCTCCATAATGTCGGAAATCTTGTCATTGAGCGAGAAGCGTCCCTCGGGAGCGTCGATGTCGAACCAGTTGAGGATTGCTCCCTTTTCAACCAGAACGTAATCCATATTCATCTCGCTGACCTTACGTATCTTTCCCTCGTCAGTAAACTCGCCCGCTTTTGCAACGATCGTGCTCTCACCCTCGTTCTTCACGTCAAAATAGAAGAAATGATCTTCCGCGGTCTTTTTGCCGATGCTCTCGCCGTTTACGAAAAGCTCGACTTCGGGAAGGTTAGAGTACACGGTGACCTTTGTTACGTCCTCGACTCTGTCCACATATCTCTTTCCGCACAAATGTACGAAAGGATCGACCTTGGGAGAAACGAGCCAAGCCTTGTACGCATAGAAGGAGTCCTTTTTATAGGAGCGGTCAAAAGTAACCAGTCCCTTATGGTTCTGTCCGTTCTCTCCTCCCTCGGCTCTTGCGTCAGCGCCAAAGTCAAACATGTTCCATACGTGAGTTGCCCACATATATTTTCTGGTAAAGAGCTGTTTGATAAGCTCCTCGTGATAGTATGCCTGATATTCCTCTGTATAATCTCCCTGCTTGGGGTCGGAGGTGTGCCAGTTAAGCGCTTCACAGCCGTACTCGGAGCAGCCTATCGGGATCGTAGGATGCGTCTGGTGGAACTTGTCAAACCAAGGACCGTTCATAGAGGTATCTCCGCCGTACCAACCAAAATAGTGGTTGTAGGAAACGACATCGGGGATCAGAAGATAGGGATCGTCCATCTTACACATAGATACAGCCGCGATAGTCGTGAGTCTGGTCTTGTCCATCTCGTGAACGAGATCGTTGAGAATGCGGTGATTTTCGAGAAGATCCTCGTCCGATCCGCCTATGGAAATCTCGTTGGAAAGCCCCCAGACGACGATCGAGGGGTGGTTATAATTTTGGGCTACAAGCTCCTTCATCTGCGAAATTGTATTTTCGCGTCCGCCGGGCATATGCTTTGAAATGTAGGGGATCTCTGCCCATATCACAAGACCGCGCTCGTCACACAGATCGTAGAAATACTGATCGTGCTGATAGTGAGCAAGACGTATTGTGGTAGCACCAACCTCACAAATAAGGTCGATATCCTCCACGTGATGCTCGGGAAGAAGCGCATTTCCGACGCCCCATCTGTCCTGATGACGCGATACGCCGCGCAGAGGATATTCCTCACCGTTGAGAATAAATCCATTGTCGGGATCGATCTTGAAGGTACGACAACCGAATCGATTGCATACGTTGTCAAGAACCTCGCCGTTTTCAACGATCTCGACCTCACAGCAGTAAAGGTAAGGATCACGGCGACCGTGCCAGAGGTGAACGTCCTTAATTTCAAAAGTAACCTTTGCTTCAGTCGTTTCGAGCTTCTGAAGCTCGTTTTCGTCCTTGTCGTAGATGGTGTAAACCAGTTTCTGCCCATCACCAAGATTCTTTACGAACGCCTCGACCTCAACAGAGGCATCGGTGCCGTTGACAGTGGGAGTTATCTTGATTCCGGGTGCGCCGCAGTAATCAAGATCAAAGTGAGCCTTGTTTACACAGATAAGATTTACGTCTCTGTATATACCGCCGTAGAAGGTAAAGTCTGCCATCTGGGGATAAACAGTCTCGTTTGCGCAGTTGTCAACTACGACCGCGATCTCGTTCTCCTCGGCGAGGACATCGGTGATGTTGACTCTCCAAGTAGAGTATCCACCGTCGTGATGAGCGAGCTTGCTTCCATTGACATAAAGATCAGCAGACGAGTTCGTTCCGCGGAATTCAACGTAATAAAAATCTGCCGCGGGAAGCTCGGATTTCTTCAAGCGCTTTCCATAGAGGCAAGACCCTCTGAAATAATCGTTTCCACCGTCCTGACCGTCGATCGCGTTCCAGGAGTGAGGAAGATTGATCACCTCACCCTCTCTGGCGCTGATGTCAGCGGTGTCTTTTATGAAAAGCCAATTCTGATTGAGATTGAATACATTTCTCACGTGAGTTTCTCCTTGAGTTATAGATTTTACTAATATTTTATCAAAAAAGCTTGTCGATTCCTTGAATGTCTTGTAAATTATTTTGACGCCCGACACCGATAGATGTCAGGCGTCAAAACCTTTTCTTTTATGATTCAGCAGTAACGTCACCGCTCTCTGCTACCGCGGGAGTCGCATCGTTAACATCACGTCCGAGATCCTTGTTCATAGCGGCAAGAGTCTTCTTGTCAAGGTTGTAGACAAGTCCAAGACCTACGAACTGAAGAATAGCCGAGAACATGTAAGTACCAGCTACGAGATAACGCATTCTGACAGCGACCTCCCAAACCTGATTTCCCTCATCAGCCCCAACATAACCGAATGCGACCATGATAACGAGTACCAGTGCCGGTCCGATACCCTGGGCGAGCTTACGGAAGAAGGAGTGAAGCGAATATACCGTACCTTCCTCTCTGTTGCCTGTCTTCCACTCGTTATAGTCTATAGCATCGCCCATCATTGCCCAAGAAACCGTGGAGTATATACCAAGACCAAGCGAGAAGATCAGCTGGAATACGATGTAAAGTATCAGATCGAGCGATGTGTTGTTAGGAATAACGATAAACAGACCCAGACCTGCTGCCATAGAGCAGATAGAACCGAAGGTAGCAAGCTCCTTTTTTCCAAATTTTGCTACGGCTTTACGGGCAAGAGGTGTAAAGAGTACGATCGGGATCATAGCGAATAGCTGAACGATACCCGAGATCTGAACGTTTTTGAAGTAGGACTGGAAAATTACCGTAACCGCGGTAGCCGCGCCCTGCATACCGATGAACATACCCATTGCGGCGATCGTAGCACCAACAGCGGGACGGTTCTTCATAAAGTTTACAAACGCCTTGAGCACGTTGAATTTCGGCTTTTCCTCGTTGAGGGTGATGTTCTGCTCTACACGGATCTCGGTATTGCGGATCATGAACTGGAAGCAGATAAAGCCAAGGGCACCCATGATCAGCGCGGCGATAAATACGCGCTCACCGATCAGATTGTTGTCGGAATCGTAAATAATGAAGGGGAGAATTACCATCGGAAGCATATTTCCGAAGATCGAGCCAACGGAACGCCAAGCGGAAAGCGATGCTCTGTCCTTGACGTCATTGGAGATCAGCGAAAGAAGCGATCCGTAAGGAACGTTAGCCACCGTGTAGAAAGCATCCCATACAACGTAGCCTGCTACGAAGATAATGCCCTTTGCCCAAACGGGAGCGTTCGGGAAAGGAAGGAAACAGCATGCGCCGCCAACGATCAGCCCGAGCGATCCCGCCCAGATGTACGCAAGGAACTTGTTTCTCTTGTACTTGCGCTTGTCCGAGTCGATCATCGAGCCGATCAGCGGGTCGTTGATCGCGTCCCAAACCTGAACGACAACAAGAAGAAGAGCATACCAGAGATCCATGCCCATAAACTGCGTCCAAAAGATCGACATGGTACTCTTGAGCGCAAAGCTCATGTTACAGCCAAGATCGCCTGCCGCATACGCGATACTGTCGCGTATGCCGAATTTACGATGCCCGTTAGCATCCAATTTCTTTTCTTTTTTCATTGTCATTTCCTCTTTCTGAATTTTTTTTTAGAGTGCGATGATAACAATACTATTATACTCCATAGGCGAGAAAAAACGGTAGTAAAAAATTACTCTGTTTTTGTATTTTTTTCACATTAACACTAGAAACAATTGTTGCAATTATCAAAAAAGTATGGTATAATATCAGTTGAAAACTGTTAAATTGTCAAAAATATCAAATAAAACGGGGGGAATGTATGAATTGTGAAAACGATTTGAATTTTTTTTGCGAAATTCTTGAAAAATGTCATATTCATACTTCGATACTCTCTCCCCTTGACAATATCGGAGAAACGGTCGATCCAATATTCCGCAGTGTCATCGGCTATTTTTCGCGATCCGACACGACTGTACAAAAGGTACTCGGAAATATCGAAAGCAAGACCATATATAGGATCTGCAATGAATTAAAAATTCAATATATCTGTTTAAGGCTTCCCATTTTAAGCGAAAAGAACATTCTTTTTATCGGTCCGTATCTTTCTTCTCTTCCCTCCTCGAAGGATATTTTTGAAATTGGAGAAAAGATTTTTCTCAATCCACTTGAGCAAAAGCTCTTAAAGGAATATTATTCCACTTTACCCATCATTGCCGACAACGACAGCATTTTCTCGGTAATAAACGCATTCTGCGAGAGAATATGGCGCACCTCGTCCTTCGCCATACTCGAATTCAACAAGAACTATACTCCGCTCCTGATATCGATGGATGGTGCCCCGCGCGATGAAAGTGCCGAGGAGATACTTACAAACGCGGAGATAATGGAGAAAAGGTATGCCTTCGAGAATGAACTGATACGCGCGGCATCACTCGGGCAACAGCATAAAGAAGAGCTTCTTTCGAGGGCTTTTAACGAGCAAATGTTTGAAAAGCGAGTACAGGATCCTATCCGAAACGCAAAAAACTACTGTATCATTATGAATACCCTTCTTCGCAAGGCAGTAGAAGACGGCGGAGTACATCCTATATATATAGATCGACTTTCCTCGAAAATTGCATCGAAAATAGAACTGATCTCGAACACAAATAAAGTGTCGGAGCTTATGAGAGAGATGTTTTCCTCTTACTGCCGTCTGGTGCACAAGCACTCGATGAGACAGTATTCCCCTATCGTAAAAAAGACGATTATCGTGATAGACGCCGACATCTCCGCGGAGCTGTCGCTGGGAAGCTTGGCAAAGCAACAAGGGGTAAGCGGAGGATATCTTGCAACCCTTTTCAAAAAGGAAACGGGCAAGACGGTGTCGGAATACGTAAGAGATAAACGTATCGAGCACGCAAAATATCTTTTGAGCACCACCCATCTGCAAATACAGACCGTTGCCCTGCACTGTGGGATCATGGACGTTCAATATTTTTCAAAGATATTCAAAAAGCAGATCGGAAAAACACCGAAAGAATACAGAGAAGCGATCAGGGCACGAGCGTAATTAAGGAAGGAGAAAAAATATGGCGCAATTTTTGAAAGAAGAATTCCTTTTGAATACGGAAGTGGCAAAGGAGCTTTATTTTAAGCATGCGAAAGACAAGCCGATCATCGACTATCACTGCCACGTAAACCCGAGGGAGATATACGAGGACAAGCGATTTGACAATATCACCGAGCTTTGGCTATCGGGAGATCATTATAAATGGCGGCTTATGCGCTCAAACGGAGTTGACGAATATTATATTACGGGAGAAGCGGAGCCCTATGAAAAGTTCGTAAAATTTGCCGAGCTGATGCCGAAGGCGATAGGAAATCCGATGTACCATTGGTGTCATCTCGAGCTGAAGAACTATTTCGGATACGACGGTGTGCTGAACAGAGAGACGGCAAAAGAGGTATGGGAACTTTGTAAAGAAAAGCTCAAAAACGAAAACATGAGCGTTCGTGGTATTATTAAGCAGAGTAACGTCGCCTTTATCGGAACGACCGATGATCCCGTCGATTCACTCGAATACCACAAGCTTCTCGCTGCTGATAAAAGCTTTCCAACGGTGGTTGCGCCTTCCTTCCGCCCCGACAAGGCATTCAATATAGATAAGGCGGGGTGGAGAGAATATATTGAACAGCTTTCCCAAGCGTCGGGCGTTAACATCCAAGATCTTGACAACCTCAAAAGAGCGCTTTCTCTCCGCATCGATTATTTTGCTAGGAGCGGTTGCCGCGCAAGCGACCACGGGCTTGACCGAATGGTATATGCGGAGGCGGATAAAAATCAGATCAATAAGATCATTGCCAAAGGACTGGCAGGTAAGGTCGTCAGTACCCTTGAGGCAGAGTCTCTTAAAACCGAGCTTCTTCTCCATTGTGCTTCCGAATACGTAAGACACGGCTGGGTAATGCAGCTGCATTATAATTGCATGAGAAACCCCAACTCGCAAACGTTTGCAAAGCTTGGTGCTGATACTGGCTTTGACTGTATCGGTCCCGACAACGGCAGCCGAAAGCTCGCCTCTTTGCTTGACAGAATGAATTCCGCGAACAGTCTTCCTAAAACGATCATATATAGCCTCGATCCGTCCGACAATTTCTTTATCGACACTCTGATCGGTGCTTTTCAGGGAACCGAAATCGCGGGAAAGATACAGCATGGAAGCGCGTGGTGGTTCAATGACAACAAGCAAGGAATGAGAGATCAGATAATAAGTCTGGCAAACCTTTCCCTGCTCGGTAACTTCATAGGAATGCTCACCGACTCAAGAAGCTTCTTAAGCTATACGCGCCACGAATACTTCCGCCGCATACTCTGCGGACTCATCGGCGAATGGGTAGAGGGCGGCGAATATCCCAACGATATCGATACGCTCGGCGGGATAGTCAGCGACATCTGCTACGGTAATGCACAGAGATATTTTGAAATTTAAGGAGGAAGATCATTCCAATGAAAATGACATTTCGCTGGTACGGAGAAGGAAACGATAGAATAAAACTCTCCGATATTAAACAAATCCCCGGCGTAGATGGTATCGTCTGGGCACTTCATCATAAGATGCCGGGCGAGGTGTGGGAGATCGACGAGATTGCCGAGGTGAAGCGACAGCTTGACGAGTACGGCTTCAATATGGATGTGGTCGAATCGGTAAACGTTCACGACGACATCAAGATCGGACTGCCAACGAGAGACAAGTATATTGAAAATTATAAGCAGTGTATCCGCAATCTCTCAACGTTTGGAGTAAAGGTCATCTGCTACAACTTCATGCCGATCTTCGACTGGACGAGAAGCAACCTTTTCCATCCTGTGGGCGACGGCTCGACGGCTCTCTTTTACGAGAAGAATATGATACAGAACGATTACAACGCCATGGCAAAGTATATTCTCGATTTTACCGAGAAGTACAATATGTCCTTCCCAGGCTGGGAGCCCGAGAGAATGGCAAAGCTTGACGAGCTGTTCCGAGCGTACGAGGGCGTTGATCACGAAAAGCTCTGGGCGAACCTCAAATATTTTCTTGAAGCAATCATGCCTACCTGCCGCGAGTGCGACATCAAAATGGCAATACACATGGACGATCCGCCCTGGGATATTTTCGGACTTCCGAGATTGCTTATCAATGAGGAAAATATCGACCGTTTTCTCAGAATGGTGGATGACGAATACAACTGTCTTACCCTCTGCTCAGGAAGCCTTAACGCAGACCCGAATAACAACGTGGCAGACATCGTTCGCAAGCACTGCGACAGAATAGCCTTTGCGCATATAAGAAACGTAAAGCATTTCGAGAACGGCGATTTCTCTGAGGCAAGTCATAGGGACTGCGACGGAGATACAGGCATTCTTGAGATACTCAAAGCATATCACGATTGCGGATTTGAAGGATACATTCGCCCCGACCACGGAAGACACTTGTGGGACGAGGGCCCCGGAACGGTTCGTCCCGGGTACGGACTTTACGACCGCGCGCTTGGCATTATGTATATGCTCGGCGTATGGGACAGCCTTGAAAAATTTGATAAATAAGAAAGCAGGAGAATAAAAATGATCAATCTTCCACTCGATATAGATTATAAAGGAAAAGTAGTAGTCGTTACGGGCGCAGGCGGACTGATTTGCGGAGCTATGGCAAGAGCTTTTGCTCAGTCGGGCGCAAAGGTGGCTGCTCTTGACCTGAACGAAGATGCGGTAAAAAAGCTTGCCGATGAGCTCAATTCAGAGGGATTTATCTGCAAAGGGTACAAGGCGAACGTGCTTGATCCCGACGCGCTTGGGGAGGTTCACAAGGCAGTACTTGCCGACCTTGGAGCTTGCGATATTCTCGTCAACGGTGCGGGCGGAAATAACCCCAGAGCTACCACCGATAACGAATATCATCACGAGGCAAAGGAAGGGGGGAAATCCTTCTTCGATCTCGATGCGGCGGGCGTTGATTTTGTGTTCAAGCTCAATTTCCAAGGGACATTGCTTCCAACGCAAGTTTTCGCAAAGGATATGGTAGCTAAAAAGGCGGGCTGCATACTTAATGTATCATCAATGAACGCATATACACCTCTTACAAAAATCCCCGCATACTCTGCAGCGAAGGCGGGAATATCCAACTTCACACAGTGGCTCGCAACTCACTTTGCTGGAACAGGGATTCGTTGTAACGCGATCGCGCCCGGGTTCCTTGTTTCCGCGCAGAACTACAAGCTCCTCTTTAACGAGGACGGCACACCTACCGCAAGAAGCGCAAAAATTTTGAACGGAACGCCTATGGGCAGATTTGTTGATGCCGACGAGCTTCTCGGAGCAACGCTCTTCCTGTGCGACGATCGCTCCGCATCCGCTATCACAGGCGTAGTCCTTCCCATAGACTGCGGCTTCGCAGCATATTCCGGTGTGTAAAGGACAAGAAAAAATGAAAAAATTCATTCCCGTAGTAGTTATAAAAGAGATCGGCGCGGGAACCGTCGTCAACGCCGAGCAGTGCGAGGCGGCGGTGAAGCAACCGTTACAGTCTCGCTTGCAAATTACGGGATTGACAGCGTTTGTGTCATCGGGCACCCCAAGCACGCGATAGGTCAGGCGGCAATCGACTCGCTCGGATATTTCGGCGTTGGCACCTCAAAGATCGTCCGTTCCGCCTTTAAGTCCTCTTTTATCGTTCATGAATAATAATCCACCCGCATAGCGGGTGGTATTTCAGTTTCGGGCATAGCCCTAATACTACTGGCTACGCACAAGCGCGTCGTGTATTGGCATGCCAGCCATGCAATTATTACGCAACCCCGCTTGAGCGGGACTAAGCCCAAGCCTCCCTTTACACAAGGGAGCCTTTGACACAAGAACATTCTTCGCTGATTTTTTATTTGTTTTCTGCTCATCGGCAAAGCCTACATAGAACCCCGCCACTATGACGGGATTCTCGCTATACAACAACAAAAGAAGGACACACACGAGGTGTATCCTTCTTTTGCTGGTGCCGATAAAAGGACTTGAACCTCCACGAAGTTGCCCCCACTAGAACCTGATGGTAACGTCACCTCAGTGAAAGGTTTAACCCTTGCCGGCGGATACATATGGAATGATGGCTTCTCCTGTATTCTTATCGATCCATATCTCGTCGATCGTTGACCAATGATCTAAAACAAACCGTCGCATCAACACAACGTAAACATGAGAAGGTGCCAAAGAATTGTCTCCCGGTACAATGATATTTCCTTTGTCTTCTGTATAAAAACTTGACCAATATTCTTGTGCAAGTAATACTGCACCAACACGTGAAATCTTGTTTAACCACGATACTTCAAGCGGTGAAAATTCGATTCTTGTTTTAGGGTTGTCCTCGATATATTTCAAAATTTCTTCCTGTGTTACCTGTTTGCCGTCAATATAATATTCTGCATTCGGTTCTCCGTCATTAACGATTCGCCAAATCTCTTTTGGTTTCAATTTTGCGATGTCAAAAGCAAGTTGATTTTCTCCGTATTCAAAATCCTGCCCTGTGTGATTCCAATTATATGAGCCGTCCGTATTTAACTGATACATATTTCTGAATGTAAACGGATAAACGTAAACCGTTCCCTCATAATAACGCAAAATCAAGGTGTCTCCGCAATCGATTACGAGTTCGTTTATCGAGTCACCGTCAATGTCTATATATATGTATCCTATACGTTCTAATTCACAAAGTGGAATCCGATTATAGGGAGTTTTACAATCCTTTAGATAGTTCCATTCTTCTATATCGGTTTCGCAAACTCTGATCTCATTTTTTAGAGCCGCTTCGTACGCTTGCATAGCCCTTTCGGCATGGGACAATATTTCTCCTTCACCCGCAGCTCGACGGATCGGTATAGTTATCGATAAAGAAACCGGTGGTCTTTCACTAAGATATACGACCTCAAGCTCAGCTTCGCCATCAGTAAAGCTCGCTGATTCTATGGGATCATGTACGGTGGGTGAAAAATCCAATCCAAATGATTTATAAAATGTATTTTTATCAAATATATCACGTACGACCAGCACACGATTTGTCATTGGGTATTCCATTGAGGTATCAATATATGCCACAAGATTTCCCGAAGTTGCCGCAACATAGGTGTATTCCTCGGAGAATCTGTTGCTTTGTACGTCATAATATTTGTGAATACTTATTCCCGATCCCATACCGATACAGATGTCAACGATATTATCACCAAGCATTGAAATATCGAGCGGTCTGTCTGTTTCATCGGATAATACTACATTTCCGTCAGAATCATATATGTAATATCTGACTTTTGTCAATTCTATTTCTTCTATTTTGTAATACTGTTTGTTTATATCACTAATAGAAGCATCTTTTGTACCGTCATCTTTTTCTAATGATTCAGTATTAGCGGTATCATTTTCTGTATCTTTATTTTTGTCTGTCGTGTCACAGGCAAAAAGCGATAGAATCATCATCAAGCAAAGCAAAAGAGCAAGATGTTTTTTCATGAACGGCCTCCTTGTTTTTTACCTCTCAATGCCAATATACCATATCAAAAAATCATTGTCAATAGGGTGGGGAAAAGATTTTTTTAGAAGGAACTTTTTGACGAGAAAGTGGTGAAAAAATCCTAAAACAAAAAAGAGAGCCGAAGCTCTCTTTTTTGTTGGTGCGGGTAAAAGGACTTGAACCTTCACCGAGGAACCCCGACTAGAACCTGAATCTAGCGCGTCTGCCAATTCCGCCATACCCGCATATGAAATTGTGTTCTCATCCGAACACGCAACATTATACCACAAAGATTTTCGTTTGTCAATAGCTTTTTCAAAAAAATATAATTTTTTCAAGAATTTCTACCGCAAAAACCGCTTTTGCCATCTGTTTTTGATTACAAAAGCGGTTATTTCTTTTATTCTTGATTCACATATTTTTCTTCCGCTCGAAACGAGACAGCATCTAGGATGACACGGCAGCACCGCGGATACCCTTCGCTATCGCCCCAAGGGGTATCGCACGCGCGCCCAAGTATGCGTTTTATGATTTCTCAAACCCATGAATGAAGCCCGTTACGTCGGCAGAGCAGATATCACCGCCGATGACACGGTTGCGGTACACAAGGATATTGGCATAAACCGTGCCCTCCGCGCCCCCATAATTCGTAACCTCATATGTATAGCGCATGACCTTTTTCTTTTTATAGTCGGACAGATCCAACCCCTGCCGTTTCTGGATCTCGTTGTAGCCCGTGAAGATCTTGTCAAACTCCGTGGGGATGGTCACCTCCACCGCCTCCACAGGCTCGCTCTTTACCTCCCAACCAAACTGCCGCAGAAATTCAATCCTGTCCTCCGCTGTTTTCACGTTGTCATATTCGATCTCCACGTCCTTCGATACCGCCGCGCTTTCTCCGTATGCGGGAACGAAGGCAATCAGGGTAATGAGAGTGACCAGTGCCACGCAGATCACCGCAAAGAATTTCAGAGTACTCGCCCGCAATGAATAAATAAACATAGAGAATCCTCCCGATTCGTAATAGTTTTCTACTGAATTATATTAGAACGGGAGGATCAATATGCTATTTTCAAAAAAATCATCTGGGCTAGACTACGCACGGAAATAAAACTTCTTTTCTCGCGCGGACACGCTATGCGCCAAACCCATCAGCAGATACAGCGCCAGCACCGAGGAGCCGCCACAGCTCATAAAGGGCAAGGTAATTCCGACCACGGGAACCGTGGCAAGGCACATCCACAGGTTTTCCACGGTTTGCAGAATCAAAATCGCCGCAATCCCGCTACAGATCAAGCGCCCGACCACGTCACGGCAATGATAAGCGATCCAGAGCAGGCGCAGTGCCAGAACCACAAGGGCGGCAACCACGAGGAAGCCTCCGACAAATCCGAATTTTTCACAGACCGTAGCAAAGATAAAGTCGGTATGAGAGGCGGCAAGCTCCTCATAGATACCACCCTCGAACAGACCCACGCCAAACAATCCGCCTGCCGCGATGGCATCACGGCTCATCAGCGGCTGTCTGCCCACGTCTTTGGGATCCAGCTCGGGCTGAAAGCCGAAAATAATACGTTTTTGTTGATAGGGGGCAAGGAAATCCCACAAAAACGGGAACGCCACCACAAGGATTACGATCGCCGCTACGAAATACCAGACCGACACCCCCGCGCAAAACAGCATAACAGCAATAATTCCCAGATATACCAAAGCAACGCCCAGGTCGCCCGACCACAGGATCAGTCCCACGATAACCCCCGCATGCACCATCAGACCAAGCAGAGTCAGTGGGCGGTTGATCGAATCCTTGACCAGATCGATATGGCGGGAAAAGGTACATAAAAAGGTAAATTTTACAAACTCCGAGGGCTGAATGGCAATGCCGATCACGGGAATATTAAGCCAGCTTTTATTGGCTGTTTCAATATTTTCTCCACTGCTTCCGAATAGAAGCGTAATGGCAAGAAGGAGTGCCGACCCCGCAAAGAATATCAGGGCAAACCGATCCACGAAGAATCGATAATCCAGATTGGCAAGCAGAAAGGCGGCTACCGTTCCCGCAAGGGTCATGGCGATCTGCATTTTCAGCTTACTTTGTCCAAAGTTATCCACCGCCCCGAGGACGGTCAGAATACTCATCAATGACAAAAAGGCGGCAGCCCCGAACAGGATCGGGTCAATCCGTTTGATTCTGTCCTTCAAGGACGAAAAAACTGGCATGGGACTCCTCCTTTCTGATAACAAGTCATGACCACCGACCGTGCCAATGGCTTGCAATAGCCCCCTTGTTGCATTCCTCACGCTGAGCCTATAGGCTCGTCGAAGGATCCGCCACTTGCGGTAGTTGCCCTACCGCCACGAACGTGGCTCTAACATCAGCCTCCCTCCGAAAGGGAGGTGGCATTTTCGCAAGAAAATGACGAAAGGAGCCTACGCAACAATGCGGCTTTTGCAAATTTTAGAGTCGCGCGGGCTCCTTCCGTCTCGCATACGCTCGACAGC
>JAFTPX010000062.1 GCA_017463065.1 Clostridia bacterium | reverse complement strand
GAAAGACCCGACCTGACGGCAGAGGTTAAGAAAAACGGATGGCTGTATACGGGTGACATCGGCTATATTGACGACAACGGATTTTTGATCATTACGGGAAGAAAGAAAAACGTCATCATCCGCGCCAACGGACAGAACGTATTTCCCGAGGAGCTGGAGTCCTATCTCTGTCGGAACAGACTGGTTGGGGAAGCCATCGTCCTCAGCATGAAGAACGAAAAGAAAAACGAATACGACATTGTAGCGGTTCTCCGCCCCGACACAGAAGCGGCAGAGGAGCTTCTGGGCGAGGGCTACAGCGACTCTCTGCTGGAAGAAAAGCTGAACGAGGCGGTAACCGAGGTCAACGACATCGTTCAGACCTACAAGCGAATTGACGTTGCGATCGTCACCACCGAGGAATTCCCCAAGAACTCCTCCAAGAAGATCAAGCGCTTCGAGGTTCCCCGTATGATCGAGCAAGCATACGCCGAAAAAATTCAATCAAAGCAGCTTTACTAAACATCAATTGGGGCTGAGTCAAACGCTTAAAAAAGCGATTGGCTCAGCCCCTAACGTATCCTCACGCATGCTCACGCATCTTTTTATTCTCCGTCTTTATCCACGGTATCCGCAAAGCGGAAGCCCGCAGTTTCGGAAACGGGTAGAGAGAACACCAGCGCATGGGCCTTGGTATCCACTCCTGCTTTCTGCATAATGGCTTTCATAATATCCTTTTTCTGTGCCATATGAGCAACGATAAAGACGATCTCCTTTTCCTCGGCGAGGGAGAGTCCGAAGAACTTCTCCGCGCCTGCGGCGGTTCCCTTGGCTCGGATGGTGGTACCACCTCTCGCGCCTGCCTCACGGGCGGCATCCATAACCAGATCGGTATATCCTTTTTGATAGATGGCGATAATCAATTCGTAATCAGACTGCATTTTCTTTTCCTCCGTGCTTTCGGATTCGATATTCTGTCCGGCAGTAAAAAACTCAAGGGTACTCTTTCCTCCGATTCCCGACATAGGCACTGCCATTGCCACGCCGCGGTTGGGCAGGTCGATTTTCATATCAACGGTCAAGCTCCGTTTTAGTTCCTTCAGGGTAGGCTCGGATATCGCCGAAAAGAGCATGGTCTTTTCGGTGCGTTCAATGCCGAGGAGACTCAGCGTTTTTCCGTGTGCCGTTCCGTTACAAGGAATACTGTAGGTCACGTTTACCCCATGGTCGAGATAAAAATCCTCGTATTCCGCCGCGTCGGAACGCTGAATAATCGTAATCAAATAATACAAATTCGTCATTTGCACCTCCGTTACAGTTCAATGATATCCTCGGATTCGCTCTCCCCAACGGCAGGCGTTTCCAATACTTCTTCCGCTTCAACCGCCTCGGTGACAGCCGCACCTTGCTTGGACGAGCGGATCTTATAGACCAAACCGAGAATCTGAATGGTGATCAAGGGGGTCATTGCCACGAGAGCAACCACGCCGAAGGCATCGCTCACCACGTTTCCGCCCAGAGCATCGCAGGCGCCCACAGCGAAGGGGAGCAGAAAGGTTGCCGTCATGGGTCCCGATGCCACACCGCCCGAGTCAAAGGCAATGGCGGTAAAGATATCGGGAACGATAAAGGAAAGAACCAGCGCAATGGCGTATCCGGGAACGACGATCCACAGTAGAGAGATGCCCGTCAGCACGCGGATCATTGCGATTCCAATGGAAACCGCGACACCGATAGACAGCGCGCCCGACAACACCTTGCCTCGGATGGTTCCCGCGGTCACGTTCTCTACCTGCTTGGTCAGTACGTGTACGGCAGGCTCGGCGGTAACGATAAAGTAACCGATCACCATACCAAGGGGGATAATGATCCAACGGAACTCCGAGCTTGCCAACGCTCGTCCCAAATAGTTGCCAACAGGCATAAAGCCCACGTTAACTCCCGTCAGGAAGAGCACCAGTCCCACGTATGTATACGCCACACCCACGAGCGTCTTTCCAAGTCCGCCCTTTCCTGTACCGCCCGTGACCAGACGGAACAGCAGATAGAACACCACAATGGGTCCGAGAGCGATTGCCATTTCCTTGACGTAATGAGGAATGTCGTGAAGAAACAAACCGAAAATGTCGCGGGAGTTATCCACCGCGGGCATGGAGTAGTCGGTAACCGCCTGGGCATCCACGTTGTATACCAAGCCAAGGATCATCACCGCCAGAATCGGTCCTATCGAGCAGAGAGCAACCATACCGAAGTTGTCGTCTCCCTGATCATTGCCCGAGGAAATGGAGGCAATACCCACGCCAAGCGCAATAATAAAGGGGACGGTCATGGGTCCTGTGGTCACTCCGCCCGAATCAAAGGAGATCGCCAAGAAATTCTTGGGGACGAAGAACGCAAGAGCGAATACCGCGATATAAAAGCCCAGCAGCAGATATTTGAGACGGATCCGAAAGATCACGCGAAGCATAGCGATCACCAACAGCAGTCCCACGCCAATCCCGACAGACAGGATCAACACCAGATTGGGAATCGATGAGATCTGATTGGCAAGCACCGTCAGATCAGGCTCGGATACCGTGATCATCACGCCCACGAAGAAGGATACCAGAATCACCACCCACAATTTTCGGGATGCTGTCATTCGGGAGCCCACGTATTCTCCCATGGGGGTCATAGCGGTTTCCGCCCCCAAGGTGAACAGCCCCATTCCGATCACCAATAGCACACTTCCGATAACAAAGGATAACAGCATGGCGGCAGAAACGGGAACGATAGTAATCAGCAATAAAAGAACGATTCCCGTGACAGGAAGCACCGAGGCAAGGGCTTCGGATATCTTTTCCATCAGGGTCGTCTTATCCAAAAAGCGCATGAACATCTCCTCTCCAGAACAAATACAATCGTGTTTATATTATACTATAAATCAAAAGAGTTGTCAATTTTTATTTACAAAAACAAAAACATATGATATAATAATGGTATCAATCCTCAAGCCATTCAGAAAGGATATCTTATGACCGCCGGATTTCTGCCGATCTCAAAAAACGAAATGAATACCCTTGGGTGGGATCGACCCGATTTTGTCTACGTAACGGGGGATGCCTACGTGGATCATCCCAGCTTTGGCGTTTCCATTATCTCCCGCGTGCTGGAGGATGCGGGCTTCCGTGTCGCCATCCTTTCTCAACCCAATTATAAAAGCTGTGATGCCTTCCGCCAATTCGGGCGCCCAAGGCTCGGCTTTCTCGTAACGGCAGGCAACATTGATTCCATGGTCGCCCACTACACCGCCGCCAAGAAAAAACGAACCTACGACTACTATTCCCCCGGGGGCAAGGCGGGCAAGCGTCCCGATCGCGCCACCATCGTATACTGCAACCGCATCCGCGAGGCTTACGGGGATATTCCCATCATCATCGGCGGCTTAGAGGCGTCTCTGCGGCGGTTCGCCCACTACGATTACTGGTCGAACTCGGTTCGCCGCTCAATCCTAGTGGATTCCCGCGCCGATCTTCTGACCTATGGTATGGGAGAAAACATCCTTCTGCGGATTGCCCATCTGTTGGACAAGGGGGTTCCCGTAAAAAAGATTCGGGACGTGCGAGGTACGGTCTATCTGTGCCGTCCCGAGGACAAGCTTCACTTTGAGGTCGCCGCGACCTTTGACTACAACGAGCTGAAAACCGACAAGCGCAAGTACGCCGAAGCATTCGGTGTGCAATATAAAAACCAAGACGCCATCAACGGGAGAGCCATCCTTGAGCGGTACGACGACAAGCTTCTGGTCCAGAACCCCCCCATGCCGCCCTTGGAGCGGAAAGAGCTGGATCATGTCTATTCCCTGCCCTATATGCGCACCTATCACCCCTCCTATAAAAAGGACGGGGGCGTGCCCGCCATCGAGGAGGTTCGCTTCTCCATCACCCACAACCGCGGTTGCTTCGGTGCTTGTAATTTCTGCGCCCTCGCCTTTCATCAAGGACGGACGGTACGCTCCCGCAGTGTGGAAAGCGTGCTTGCCGAGGCAAAAAAGATTACCGAGCTACCCGACTTCAAGGGCTATATTCACGACGTGGGCGGTCCTACGGCGAACTTTCGCGAGCCCGCCTGCGAGAAGCAGCTGAAGGACGGTGTATGCGCGTCGAGAAAGTGCCTCGCCCCCACGCCCTGCAAGAATCTGCGAGTGGATCATAGCGAATACCTGCACTTGATCGAGGAGATCGAAACGCTCCCTCGTGTCAAAAAGGTGTTTATCCGTTCGGGCATTCGCTTCGACTATCTTCTCTTGGACCACAGCGAGAACTTTTTTTGCAAGCTGGTACGGGACAACGTAAGCGGTCAGCTGAAGGTCGCTCCCGAGCATTGCGCCTCCCCCGTGCTTCGCTGTATGGGCAAGCCCGACTTTGCCGTCTACGAGCGATTCCGCAAGCGGTATTTTGAGCTGACAAAAGAGATCGGAAAGGAGCAGTATCTGGTGCCCTATCTGATGTCCAGTCACCCTGGCTCTACCCTGAAGGACGCCTTGGAGCTGGCACTCTGTCTGAAACGGGATCACTATGCCCCCGAGCAGGTACAGGATTATTATCCCACCCCCGGTACGGCATCCACCGTTATGTTCTACACAGGAATCAATCCTCTGGACATGAAGCCCGTATACGTTGCCACCGACTACCATGAAAAGCAATTACAACGGGCGCTGTTGCAATTCAACCGTCCCCAGAACGCGCCGCTGGTACGAGAAGCTCTCGTCAAGCTTCACCGCGAGGATCTGATCGGCTACGGCAATAACTGTCTGGTCAGACCCGAGCGTACGGATGTGTCCCGAAAAAGCGCTCCTCCCAAGAGAGGCCAACCGCGGACAAAAGAAAACGGCAAGTCCAAAGGCGGAAGCAAGCCGGCCCTGCGACAACCAAAGGGAAAGAAACGGTAAACAAGCCCTCTCTTCCCCTTCATAACAAAAAACCGCTTATGATACGACCGTATCCATAAGCGGTTTTGTTATTTGGAGCCTCAATTTTTACGAGCCACTGTCAATTCTCCCCGCAACAGAGGCAACACGTCCTCGGCAGATGCGAGATCGGTGGTAGCGGAAAACTCCTCAAACAACAGCTTTTTTGCCCGTTTGAGGGCATTTTCATCCGTGGCGTTAGGCTTTTTTCGCCGAGCGATCATTTCATCCATATGCTCCGAAACGGTGTTTACCAGTACGATCAGCTCTTTGCGGTCACCTAAAGCAAGAATCTCACGAAACCGAGCGTTTCTCGCTCGTCCCTCCTCGATCCAATCCATCCGGCAATCTCGGAGCTCCTCCGTCAAACGGCAGACCTCCTCCGCGGAAAGCAAGGGGCGCATCATGCCCACCAGAAGCTCATTGGCGACAGGCACGAAAACAGTGGATTTTTCATCGTTAACGGGCGTGAGAATGTAATAGTTTTCCTTGGCACCGATCGCGCCAAAGCTTTCGACTCTGATGTCCGAAATCCGACAAACACCCTCCGCTCGATAAACCACATAACTCCCGACTGCAAACATGTCACACCATCCTTTTTTCGTTCCCAAGATATTACTTCTTAGAATGTACTAATATTTTACCATATTTTCAAAAAAATGTCCCCAGTTAAAATAACCAAAAAAACGCACGAAAATTTAGTTAGTTTTCAATCATTCCCGACATTTTTCAAGGAAATTCGTGTGACGGGTATGCCAAGCGTCAGACACGCCTCCGCCTCACGGCGATGGCAGGTAAAGATCAGACACTGCAATCCTTCCCGCGCAAGCTTGCCCAACAACGAAAGGATCCGCTCTACTCGTCGGTCGTCCACCTGACAAAGCGCCTCATCCATCATCAAGGGCGGAAGCTCTCCGCCGAAGATCTGCATCATCAGGGCAAGCCGCAAGGTGATATACGCCGCGTCCTTCGTGCCGCCGCTGAGCATTTCACCCGAGGTAATCCGCTCCTGCACATCCGACAGCGAAACCGTCATGGCGTTGCCCATTTTCATCTCCGCGTACCGTCCGTCGCTGATGTAGTCCATCATTTTTCCCGCGGTTCGGCAGATGGCGGGGGTAATATTTCCGCTCATAGCATCCGATGCCGCTTGCAAGCCCTCAATGGCAGTCTGAACAGCCTCGTAATATTCCTCGCACACTCTCAGCTCCTCTCGCAGATACTCCTGTCGGTCGGCAATTGCCAAGGGGTCCTCGGAGGATGCCTTGCGGTTGATCCACTCCTCACGGAGCTGCTTATCGTTCTGGCGAAGCATGCGAAGCTTGTCCGCACACAATGCCTTGACACGCACCGCCTTTGCCATAGTTTCCTCGGTGATCTCGCCGGGATTCACCGTGATCGATTGCCGAAGCTCCTCCTCCCGATGAACCGAGAGGATCTGCTGATCGTTATCCACCAGACGGGAAAGGGTTTCGATTCGTTGAAGGATCGTGCGGTCAGCCACAAGGAATTCCCCCAGCCGCTTCGCCTCGTTTTTCGCCTCCGCCACGGTGGGGCTCACCGTCCGTTTGGTTTTGCCCAATGCGGAAGCCAGCTTTTGGCGCAAATGTATCTCATGTCCCTTCGCCGTATCCCGTTTTGCGGTTGCCGCCGCCATCAGAACGGCAGTCTCCCGCTTTGCGGAGTACGCCGCCTCGCAGGCAAGCAAATATGCGGAAAGCTCGGCGGGCGTTTTTCCATACCGTGCCGCAAGGGTCTTTCCCGTGGCACCAAGAGCCACGCTTACCGCAAGGGTCACCGTCGCAAGTGACAACATGCCGATACCAACCCAAAACCGCATCATGCCCTCCAAGAGCAAGACGGCTGCCACCGCTCCCAGTCCAAACAAAATCGCCGCCACACCAAGGATCGCTCTCCCACGGCGGCTTCGAGTCAACTGCTTCGTAACCGTTTGGACGCCACCCAACTGTCCCAAGGACTCGCCTACCGTCGCCTCCGCTTCCTCGTATCTGGCGTTTTCCAACACGAGTGCCATCTGCCGCTCCGCATCCGCAAGCTCCCGCTCTGCCCGTCCAAGGCTATCACTTAAGGCATTCAGATTGGCAACGTCAACCTCGGTAGGTCGATACTCGGTTTCCAACTGCTCCGCCCACAAGGTCTTCCGCTTCTCCTGTGCCGCCAGAAGTTCCTTTTCGTTCGTGCGCATGGCATCAAACCGTCGAAGAACCTCCACCCGATTCATTTCATTCACCAACAGCTCCGCATCCTTCAGCTCCCGTTCGGTCTGCTCCATGCGAAGGGTATTTCCGCTGATCTTTTCCGCCAGCTCGGCAATCCGAAGATGATTTTCCGTTGCCTTTTCCAATCGAAGCCGACAGGAATTGATCTCCTCGTTCATCTCGTAAAGCCGTCCGCCCTTCCCCGTCTTATGACAGTACCGCACGCGGATATCCTCCAGCTTCTTTGTCACTTTCTTCATATCCACGGTTTCATCTGCCGAGGACAACAGATTGCGGATCGCCGCCGCCCCCTTTTCACCGCCAAGCCCTGCGCATTGCGTCTGTCCGATGCTACAGCTGTTCTCAAAAATTTCTCTCGGTACCTTCAAAAAGACCTGACCCGGCTCTTCCCCCGCAAAGACCTTTTCTCCGTCCCGCAGACGGTAGACCGTCAGCTTTTCGCTTCCCCGGCCCGTCTCCACGTAGCTGCGCTCGATCCGATAGTCCTCTCCCTCAAAGGAGAGTCGCATACTACCCGCCGCCACGTGTCCGCTTCGGCTGATAGCTTTTTCACGGGCAGGATGTCCCCGTCGGGGCAATCCGTAGAGCATAAACTGAATGAAAAGCATCACCGTACTTTTTCCCGTCTCGTTCTCTCCCTCAAACAGATTGATGCCCTCGCACAAGGTAATCTTCTTCTCCTTCAGCGCGCCAAATTCCCGAATATACAGCTCCAATAGTTTCATTCGTCCGTGCTCCTTTCGGGAATTCTTCTGTTATCAATTGCCGCAAGACCGATCCGCAAGGCAAGCGCCGTCTTCCGGCGAACGGCGGGATCCTCGTCCACCAGTCCCGCGTACAAGGATTGATAGAATGCTCCTCGCAGGGTCACGTCACGGCTCAGCGCGTTGCCGTCGGCAACGGGAACCGTCAGATCCTTCAACTCCAAGGAAGCCAAGTTCTCGCCATACTCCTCGGCAAGCCGACGGACATCACCCAAAATCTCCGCTTCTACCGTTCCCACCAAGGAAAGCCGCAGATGCGTTCCCGTCCCATCTCCACAGCGCGACACCGCCTCGGCAATTCTTCCGCGAACGTCAGAGGCTTCCGCGCAACCGCTCAGATCCGCCTCCCGTACAAGATATCGGCTCTCGGAGAGGATTCTCCGCTCCACGCGGGCAGGCTCTCCCTTCTCCAACGTCACGATCCAGACTCCGCCGTCTCCCGTCTCGTCATAGCTTCTGCCCTCGGCAAAGCCGCAATAACGGATGGAGGGATCGACGTGCGCATGGATTTCGGACGGATTGTGAATATGCCCGAGCGCGGCGTAATCCACCTCGCAACGCCCGATATCCCCCTCGGTCACAGGGGCGTAGCGGGATACGGGGGAGGACAGATCGGCATGAGCGCACAGCACCCGAAGTCCGCCCTCCTTGGGTGGAATCCCACCCCGATTCAAGGGGCTTTCAGTCAGTGCCGAGGAAAGGAATGCGTAACCAAGAACGGTCAGGTCCCATTCCTCAAAGAAAAAGCTTTGCAGCTCCGAGGAGGAAAACACGTACACGTTCTCCGAAAGCTCCGCCGTCTGATAAAACGATCCCTCCCCGTAGGGGTCGTGGTTTCCGGGGGCGATCACCACGGGACGCCCTGTTTCGCGGAACAGGCGGCAGACCAGCTCCGCCGTCTGCTCCGTCACGTATTTTCCGTCAAACAGATCCCCCGCGACGAGGATCATGTCGCAGTCCTCTTCCTCCGCGCAACGAACAATCCGCTCCAGTAACCGTCTTTGCCCGTCTCTTTTTCGTTCTGCTTCAAAGACGTCACTGCCGCAAAAGGCGCTGTCCAGATGCAGATCTCCCGTATGTAACAATTTCATGAATCGATTTTCGATCCTTTCTTTTTAAAATCATTCTATCCCTATCATTATAACATATTTTCAAGCAAATCGCAAGCAACTCTTTCGCTTTTTCCTCATATACTGGAAAGGACTTTCCAAAAATAAAATTCGGAGGAACCTGCTTTGCTAATCGAACTTCCATACAACCGCAACCGTGCCGTAGAATACGCAAAAAAATGGGCGCTGTCCCGCAATCCCCTATTCATTGATTTTACAGGGCAAGGCGGCAACTGCACCAATTTCGTGTCTCAATGTATGTTCGCTGGATGCGGGGTCATGAATTACACCCCCACCTTTGGCTGGTATTACCGCTCTGCCACCGACCGTGCCCCCGCTTGGAGCGGTGTGGATGAGCTATACCGATTTCTGACGGGAAATCCCGATTTCGTTGCGGTCAACGGAGGTGTGGGACCCTATGCCTCCGATGCCCGTACCACGCGGCAGATCGAGCTTGGCGACGTGGTTCAGCTCGCCAACGAGGAGGGTGCGTTTTATCATACGTTGATCATCAGCGGCTTTACCGACAACGATATTCTGGTCTGCGCCCAGTCGGATGATGCTTTGGATCGACCCCTATCTACCTATAATTTCGCTTCGCTCCGTATTTTGCACGTAGAAGGAGCCCGTTTGAATTATGATACGGAAACCACCTTTCTCAACCTTCTCAACGGCACGTCCCTGCCCTCGTAAGGGACACAGGGAAATATGAGGATGCGTAGGGATGTGTTTTCTGGAACCTTTCTTTCAAGAAAGGCTCCAAGCCTCCAAAGAACTTGCCGGCAAGTTCTTATTTGGAGTGGGTCATAGAACTGCCCCGAGTCATCGTAAGTATCCGTATTTGATTGTTTTCGTTCCCTTTGCAACAATAAAAAATATGAGGCGGAACAAAATTCCACCTCATATTTTTTACGGTCAGATCTTCTCTTTAACCTTAGATGCCTTACCAACTCTGTCGCGCAGATAGTAGAGCTTTGCTCTTCTGACCTTACCCGAACGGATAATGTCAACCTTCTCTACGTTAGGGGAGTGGATCGGGAAGGTCTTCTCGATTCCGCAACCGTAGGATACGCGTCTTACGGTGAAGGTTTCGGAGATTCCGCCGCCGTGCTTTGCGATAACGGTTCCCTCGAACATCTGGATTCTCTCACGAGAACCCTCCTTGATCTTGTTGTGAACACGAATGGTATCACCAACGTTGATCTCGGGAAGCTCGGATTTTAACTGCTCGTTTGTAAAAGCCTGAAGTAAGTTCATTGTTCAGTCCTCCTTAAAGATCCGGGCATTCATGCAGAGCGACGCAGCGGACTGCCCTTCTATTCTTTGTCGCCGATCTTTCGGCGCATAACGCATCATATTATACCATATCAAAAAGTGTTTTGCAAGTGTTTTTTTAAATTTTTTCGCATTTTTTTGATTTTTTTCTCAAAAAAGTTTTCAGAAGGCGGAAGCCTGTTCGAAAAATTTCCTTTCCGTTCAAGATCAACAGGAATCCGAGACACCCGATCTGAACGATCTGCCAGTAACGGAACGCTCCGATCATCACCCACGCCTGCCCCAGCAACACCGCCGTATTGATCCCAAGGCGAACCGAATGTCTACGGAATCGGAGATAGTTTGCGGTATCGTACGCCCGAATCACATACACCGCCAGATAGCTGATCAGGGTTGCGATTGCCGCGCCCATAGCGCCGTGATCGGGAATCATCACGAAATTGAGGATCACGTTAATGACTGCGCCCGACATGGCGGTCAGCATGGAAAGGGTGCTTTTTTTCTTGAGAAAATACACGCTCCCAAGAAAGGAGACCATGGTAGAAAAGGTGGTGGCAACCACCAGAACGGGAACGTACTCCCAGGAGGAGTAGTAGGATTCATTCAAGAGGATCGACGTAAAGATCTTCGCTCCCGCAATCAGCACCGATGCCCCCATAAACATCACGCTCATGAAATTCAGGTATACCGTACTGAAAAAGTCCGCCTTTTCACCGTCTGTTGCCTCCTTCACCGTGGAGAAATGCCACGCCTCCACAAACACCCCGCTGACCAGCGACAGAAGGGTGGGTAGCTTATACGCCGCCGCGTACAGTCCGTTTTCCGCCTCTCCGCAAAACGCGGTGACGATATAGCGGTCGGAGACCGAGGTGATCAACCACATCACGGTAGTGGGAATATAAGGAATGCTGAATTTCAGCATATCCTTGGCGGTTTGGCGGCGCACCCGACGGAAGGAGATGTCCCTCCAAAGCTTTGCGGCGAAAAACAACACCGCTGTCACGGTAAAATCCGCCACCACCACCGACAGCACGTAGCCCGTACTGCCCATGTCAAAGACAATAAGAAACAGAATATTGAGAAGGATGGTCAGTCCCGTATTCACAATTCCCTGCACCGCGAACAGAACCGTTTTTCCCAAAGCACGCACGTAGTTTGCGAACGCCGAATGGAAATTGGCACAGATCACGTAAAGGGCAATCAGCCAAACCGACTCGCGGAGCGTAGGAAACATCCCCAAAATCGGAAGCAAGCCGCCAATGACCGCACTGCCCCCAAGCAAAATCACCATACCCGTAGACAAAATGCGCTTCCGATCCTCCGCGGAATCGGCAGACGCATCCAACGTAAAGCGAAAAATACCGTCACAGATCCCCACCGCCGCCAAGGGAATCAGAAGATTCGCCGTCTGGGCGATCAGATCCGCCGTACCGAATTCCGCCGTGGTAAGAATACCGGTATAGAACGGCATAAGCAGAAGGACAAGTACCTTTGATAAAAAGGTACCCGCCCCCAGTATTGCCGTATTGGATAACAGCCGCTTATACTTTCCCATATCTCCGCAATCAGTCGCAGTTTTCCCAGTTGTGGTACACGTTCATGACGTCGTCGTCATCCTCCAGCTTCTCAATGAGCAGACCCATGAACTTCATTTCTTCCTCGTTATCGAGGGTCACGTAGTTAGAGGGGATCTTGCTCTTTTCCGCGGAAAGAATCTCGTATCCCGCTTCCTTCAAGGTCTGTTGCACCGCATAAAGATCGTCGGGCTCGGTATAGATCTCGAACACCTCACCCTCAGCGGCGAAGTCCTCCGCGCCCGCCTCCAGCGCCGTTTCCATCAGCTTATCCTCATCCACGTCGCCGTCCTCGTTGCCAATCACGATCACGCCCTTATCCGCAAACAGATAAGACACACAGCCCGACTGACCCATGTTGCCGTGATATTTGGAGAAGTAGGAGCGGACGTTGCCCGCAGTACGGTTGCGGTTGTCGGTAGTGGTTTCCACGATCACGGCAATGCCCGCGGGACCGTAGCCCTCGTACACGATCTCCTCGTAGTTTTCTCCCGTGCTTCCCAGTGCCTTCTTGATGGTACGTTCGATGTTATCGTTGGGGACGTTGTTGGATTTTGCCTTCAGGATCAGATCCCGAAGCTTGGAGTTGGAAGCGGGATCGCCGCCGCCCTCCTTGACCGCAATGGTGATCTCCTTACCGATCTTGGTAAAGACCTTCGCCTTCTGTGCGTCGGTTTTTTCTTTTTTATGCTTAATATTCGCCCATTTGCTATGTCCAGACATTTGTTTACCTCTTTATTTTTCGTTTCAAAGTTTTTTTATTGCAAGCTTTAAATCTTCTCGGTCTTGGCAAGACAGATCAGATCAAATGCATTGCCCAGCACCGTCTTTGCCGCCTCGGTCAACGCCAGTCTCGTATTCTTGATTGCCTCGTTCTCAGCACCGAGAATCGAACAGTTATGATAGAAGCGGTTGTACGAGCCTGCCAGATCGAGAATATAACGGGTAATCACCGAGGGCTCGTAGGCATCGATTGCCTCGCGAACCGTCTCCTCAAAGCGGGAAATGACCTTCACCAGCTCCGCTTCCTCGGGTACTGTTACTGTCAGCTTCGCGCCTCTGTCGTACTCACCCGACTTGGTCAGCACCGAGCAGGTACGGGCGTAGGTGTACTGCACGTAGGGACCCGTGTTGCCATCAAAGCTCAGCGCATCCTCCATGATGAAGTTGATATCCCGAATCCGATTATTGGACAGATAGTAGAACACGATGGCGCCCACGCCAACCGCCTCGGCGATCTTGTTCTTGTCCTCCAGATTCGGATTCTTCTCCTCCATAATTGCCGCAACCTTATCGATTGCCAGCGCAAACAGATCGCGCAACAGAATCACGTTACCCGTACGGGTCGCCAGCTTCGCGCCGTTGATGCTCACCGTTCCGTAGGGAACGTGAACCAGCTTGTCCGCCCAGTCGTAGCCCATCAGCTCCACTACCTTGAACCATTGAGCAAAGTGAAGGCTTTGACCCGCGCTTGTCACGTAGATTGCCTTATCAAAATCATAGGTATCCTTGCGGTAAACCGCCGCCGCGATATCACGGGTGGGATACAGGGAAGATCCGTCCCGCTTGAGAATGAGGCAGGGGGGCATACCGTATGCCTCCAGATCCACGATAGACGCGCCATCGTCGATCTTCAAAAGCTCCCTCTCTCTGAGCTTTTGAATCTGAGCGGGCATTTTATCGGTATAGAAGGATTCGCCCTTATAGCTGTCAAAGGTAATACCCAGCTGGTGATAGATTTCGTCGTTGGCTTTCAGGGTCTTTTCCACCAGCCAACGCCACAGAGCCAAATTTTCTTCGTCGCCCTGCTCCATCTTCAGGAACTCGGCTCTTGCCTCGTCCGCAAGGGCGGGATCGGCGGGGATTCCCTGCTCCGCGTTTCCCGAAATGGCGTTGTTGATACGAACGTAAAGATCCACCAGCGCATCAATTCCGTTTTGCTCCACCGCCTCGCGGTCGCCCCATTTCTTAAAGGCAACGATCAGCTTACCAAACTGAGTACCCCAGTCGCCCACGTAGTTGATGCCCACACACTTGTAGCCCGCAAACTCGTGCAGCTTCTTGAGAGAGTGACCGATTACCGTCGTCCCCAGATGACCGATGTGAAAGGGCTTCGCCAGATTGGGGGAGGAATAGTCCAGCACTACGGTCTTTCCCTCGCCAAAGTCGGGCGCGCCGTATTTGGTTCCCTTGGTCAGAACCTCGGGAACGATCCGATCCGCCAGATACCCGTCGTCCAAAAAAATATTCAAATATCCATTTACCGCCTCGGCGCGCGCCACCGCGGGAACGGAGAGCTTTGCTGCCAGCTCGCCCGCGATCTTCACGGGAGCGTTCCGCAACAGCTTGCTCAGCTTAAAGCAAGGCAGTGCCAGATCGCCCATTTTCGGGTCGGGGGGATATTCCAGCATATTCTGTACCGCTTCGGCATCCAGACTCGCCTGCGGATTCATTTGCTGTACGCAGTCCGCAACAGCCCCCGATATCAGTTTCTTGATTTCCAGCATGTTTGACTCCTATTAATTAAAAATAACGCTCACAATAACTTTTTTATTATACTACATTCTTTTCCTTTTTTCAAGAGAATTGATCAAATTATTTTGCGGTCACGTCACCAATCACCGCACCCGTAAAGGAAAGAATATCCTCTCTTCGCAACAACAGCTGCATTCCTCGCACGCCCGCGCTGACGGTCAGCTTCTCCAAGCCCTCCGCGCTTTGATCGAAATAGGTGGGGAACTTCTTTTTCATTCCCACGGGCGAACAGCCGCCCCGAATATATCCCGTCAAGCCCAGCAGCTCCTTGACTTGTACGGGCTCGATCCGTTTGTTTCCCGTCACCGCAGCCGCTCGCTTCAGATCGATCTCCTTGTGGCACGGAATACAGAACACCAGATATCCCGTCTTATCTCCCCGTGTCACGATGGTTTTGAACACCTGCTCATAGGGCAGTCCGAGCTGATCGGCGATATGAGTTCCCGACAGATCGTTCTCGTCCACCTCGTAGGAGCAGACCGTGTAGGGAATTTTTGCCGCGTCCAGCTGACGCATGGCATTGGTCTTGACCAACTTACTCATCTGTAGCTCTCCCCTTCCTCAATCATTTCCCGCGCGGCACTTCTCTGAACCTCGGTAATCTCAATTCCGCCAAGGATCCGAGCCACCTCTTCGATTCGTCCCGCCTCATCCAGCTCCCGCAGAGCGGTCTGAGTCCGTCCGTCCACCTCTCTCTTGGAAATATACAGGTGATGGTCGGCAAGCGAGGCAATCTGCGCCGAATGGGTCACGCAAAGAACCTGCGAATCCCGTCCGATCTCCTTGAGCTTGATCCCTACCTTGCGGGAGGTTTTTCCTGAAATACCCGTGTCGATCTCGTCGAAAATCACGGTATCCACGCCGTCGCAGGTATTCAGCACGTTCTTCAAGGAAAGCATGATCCGCGCCAGCTCCCCCCCCGAGGCGATCTTCGCCATGGGCATGAGAGGCTCGCCCGAATTGGTGGCGATCAAAAACTCGATCTCATCCTTGCCGTTTGGCAAAAAATCGGTAGCAGGACGAATCCCCACCTCAAACCGAACCTTTGGCATATCCAGAAAGGTCAGCGTTTCGGTCACACTTGCCGTCAAGCCCTTCGCCGCCTTCCTTCTCTTCTCGGTCAGCACGGCGGCAAGGCGATCCGCCTCATTCTCCTTCGCCTTCAAATCCTCCGCAAGATCGATCAGTCGGTCGTCGGCATGCTCGATCCGATCCAACTGCTCGGCGGCGTTCCGCCGAAAGTCCAGAATCTCCTCCACGCCGCTTCCGTATTTTCTCTTTAATTTCGCAATGACATCCAATCTTGCCTCGGTGCGATCCAGCTTGGTAAGCACATCCTCACCGCCAAAATCATTCAGCCCCGCCGCCGTCTCGGCAATATCCTCCAGCTCATAGCGAATGTCGTTGAGCCGACTCACCAGTGCCTCCGCCTCGGGAAGCGCATCGGATATGGTATCCATCGCCGATGCGGAACGGTCTACCAGATACACCGCTCCCTTGGTTTTCTCGCCGCCAAGCAACGCCTTCTCCACAAGAGTACAGCACTTGGTGATCTGCTCCACGCTCCGAAGCTTCTTCGCAAGCTCCGTCAAGGCTTCCTCCTCGCCCTTCTTCAGCTTCGCGCCGTCGATATCGGCGATCTGATAGCGAAGCATCTCTCCAAGGCGGGTCTGCTCTCTGGCATCCTGCCGCAGAGAATCGATCTGGGCACGCAAATGCAGAATATCGCGGTAACACGCGGCATACGCCTGCCGCTCCGCTCCGCAGTCGGCGTAAGCATCCAAAAGCGAAGCGTGATTGTGAGAATCCAGAAGCTGTTGATTGTCGTTTTGTCCGTGAATATTGAACAGTGTACCCGAAAGCTCCCGAAGCATGGAAAGCGTTACCGCTCTGCCGTTGATCCGAGCAGAGGAGCCGCCTCCGCTGACGGTTCTGGAAAGCAGGATCTTCCCCTCCGACGTGTCGAAGCCCATCTCGGACAGCACCGCCACCGATCGAGGCGGCAGATTGCCGAACATGGCAAATACCTCGGCGCGACTCTCGCCCGTACGAATCAGCTCTCGATCAGCCCGCCCGCCAAGCAGCAGATTCAGGCTGTCAATGATAATTGACTTTCCCGCACCCGTCTCACCCGACAGAACCGTCAGCCCGCCGCAAAACTCCACGTCCAGCGACTTGATCACGGCAATATTTTCTATGTGCAATGACTCAATCATATCTTACCTCACTGTAGGATATTCGGTGCGTTTCCCCACACCCCACTAAAAAACAAACCCATGTTTTTCGGAAAGTTTTTAAAGATTTTCAAGAAACTTTTTAAGCTTTTTGAACGGGGCTCGGGGCAACGCCCCGAATATACGCTTTAAAACGTTTTCATCAGCTCGCGGATCTTTTCACTGATCTGAGCGGAGCTTTCCGTATCTCTGGTCACAACAATAATGGTATCGTCTCCCGCCACGCATCCGAGAATACTGTGCATATTCAGGGAATCTACCGCAAAGGCAACCGCCTGCGCCATACCCGGATAGGTTTTAATTACCACGTTGTTCATAGAGTAATCCACCCGCAGAATAGAATCCGCCATGGCGTTATTCAGGCGCACACTTCCCGTCTGATTCATTCCCGACGTCACGGAATACCGATAGGTTCCGCGAGCGGTCAGGGACTTGGTCAGCTTCAGCTCCTTCAGGTCACGGGACACGGTTGCCTGCGTCACCATATACCCCTCGGCACGGAGGCGCTCCATCATGTCCTCCTGCGTTTCAATCTCATATTTGGAAACAAGCTCCAGAATTCTGTTCTGTCTTTCGATTTTCATATCGTTCTCCGTATCGTCTTACACAAATTTCTTCATGCGGATCTTGGAATAAAAGCTCTCCTCCTTGATCCGAAGCAGTTTGACCGTCCGCTCCGAGCGGGTCACCACCACCGTGTCCCCGAAGTAAAGATCAAAGGTGGATCTGCCATCCACTGTCAGATGAAGCACCTTTTCTCTGGCACAAATGTTTTTCACCCGCAATTCCGCGGTATCGGGGAAAACCAAGGGACGCGCCAGAAGGGAGTGGGGGCAGATCGGAGTCACGCATAAGCAGGATAGCTTGGGATCCACGATGGGACCTCCCGCGGATAAGGAATAGGCGGTAGAGCCCGTAGGCGTGGCAATCACCAAGCCGTCCGCTCGATAGGTGTACACCAGCTCGTTACCGTCCGCCAGCTCCAGATCCACGATCCGCGCCGCGCTTCCGTTGGTAATTGCCGCCTCGTTAAGGGCATAAGCCGAAAACTTGCTCTGCCCCGAGGAGGAACGAACCTCTGCCCGAAGCATGATCCGCTCGTCCATGCGGTATGCACCGTCAAAGACCCGATCCAACAGCGCCAGCTCATCCATTTCCAGCTCGCTCATATAGCCCACTCTGCCCATATTGATCCCAAGGATCGGAATGCCCGCGGGAGCCGCCCGCCGAGCCGCGTCCAGCATCGCGCCGTCGCCGCCGAGGACGAAGATCACCTCCGAGAGAGAATAGATCTCCTCCGGAGTACGGTATTCAAATTCCTTCCGATGATTTTTACTGCGCATCACGCGCTCCTTATACGCCACGGGCAGCAAAATCGATTCCACTCTCGGGGCGATCCTATCCGCCACGCGCATGGCGGCGGACAGCTTTTCCGATATATTGTAATTCGTAATTAACGCAACTTTTTTCACAGCTTGCCGTTCCTTTCTCCGTCCGACGCGGTTACTCTCACACCGACGGCTCTATGTCGTTACACCGCCGTGATCCGACGGATGGTTTTATCGTCTATCCGAGGAATGGGATGAAAGCGCTTGATAAAATATGCCAGATATTCCTTGTTCCCGTCTCCTCCCTCAATGGGAGAGGGGATCAGTCCCACGCAATCAAAGCCGTTCTCCATGGCGCATTCCAGCACCCGCTTTGCCGCCAGATACCGATACGCGCCGTTATGCACCACGCCCCCCTTGCCGAGGGCACTTTTGCCCGCCTCAAACTGAGGCTTGATTAGACTGATGAATTCCCCCTCCTGCTTCAAAACCGAAGCAATCTGAGGGATCAGATAGGTCTGCGAAATAAAGGAAACGTCGGCAACGGCAACGTCACAAAGTCCCTCTGTCACCTTCTCGTTCAGCTCACGGGCGTTGAATTGTTCCACCGACTTCACTCTCGGGTCGGCACAAAGACTCTCGTGAAGCTGTCCCACGCCCGAATCCACCGCAATCACCCGAGCCGCTCCCCGTTGGAGCAGACAGTCGGTAAAGCCGCCTGTAGAGGCTCCCACGTCCACCGCCTTTTTGCGATTGACGTTCACACGAAAGGCATCCAACGCCGCCTCCAGCTTCATACCGCCGCGGCTGACGTACTTGAATACCTGCTCAATGTGAACCTCGTGAGGAACGCTTTCATTGATCAGTGCCGAGGATTTTTTCACCACCGCTCCGTCAATGCTCACCGCCCCCGCTCCGATCAAATCCTGCGCCTTCTTGCGGCTGGAGGTATAGCCCGCCGCAACCAGATAGACGTCCGCTCTCATAGCTGTCCTACGAGGAAGCCGTAACCTATCGCCACCGCAATCCCCAGAATCGCGCCCATCAGCACCTGAAAGGGAGTATGACCCACCAGCTCCTTCAAGCCCGTATTGATCTCCTCGGATTTACCCGAGAACAGCTCTCGCGTAATACGGTTGATGATCTTTGCCTGCTCGCCCGTTTCATAGCGAACACCCGAGGCATCGTTCATGACGATGATCGCCAGAACTGCCGTAATGGCAAAATAGGGAGATGCCACCCCCTCCTGAATGGCGCAGGCAATACAAAGCGCCATGACCGTAGCGGAGTGGGAGCTGGGCATACCGCCGTTGGAAAACATATGCTTAATATGAAATTTCTTGGTTTCGGCAGCTCCCGTAAAGATCTTCAGAAACTGAGCGATGAACCATCCCAGTACCGCGCTGATCAACACGTAATTTCCGAAGAAAGTCTTGATTGTATTCCAAACTATCATAAAAATCCTTTTCTTTTCCGTTATCGCTCTGTTTGATCCGCCTTAATACGTCCGTTCCAGCAAATAAATTGCCAGCGTCTCCAGTGTCTCGGAGCGTTCCCAAGAAGCGATCGACCGAATGGCATCTGCCGTTAGCTCCTCGGCATACTTCCGCGCGCCCTCTACGTCAAAGTAGGTCAGGAAGGTGGTCTTATGGTGATCCGCATCGCCGCCTACACTCTTGCCGAGCTCCTCCTCCGAGCCAACCGCGTCCAGAATGTCGTCAATCACCTGAAAGGCGAGTCCGATCTTTTCGGCGTATACCGTCGCCGCCTCCGTCTCAGCAGTCCCCTCGGCATATCCCGCCGCCAGACAGCCAAGCCGTGCCGCGCACCGAATCAGCGCACCCGTTTTCAGGGTATGCAAACGAAGGAGCTTATCAAACGCCAAGGTTTCGTTCTCCCCCGCAAGGTCAATGATCTGACCGCCGATCATGCCGCAATCCCCCGCCGCCTCGGCAATCAGGCGAACCGCATCCGAGCGGATCCCGCGGTCCGCGTAAGGATTGGAGGACGCGGTCAAAAAGGCACGGGTCAGGAGAGCGTCTCCCGCCAACAGTGCCGTGGCATAACCGAACACCTTATGATTAGACGGCTTTCCCCGTCGCATATCATCGTCGTCCATACAGGGCAGATCGTCGTGGATCAGAGAATAGGTATGGATCATCTCCAAGGCGCAGGCAAAGGGCATGGAGACACGAGTGTCTCCCCCAAGCGCCTCACAAAAGGCATTGACCAAAAAGGGTCTGATCCGCTTGCCGCCCCCCAGTAACGAATACGTCTCCGCATCGAACAGGGACTGCAGATCCTCGTCCGCCACAGGACAAGCCTCCCGCAACGCCGCTTCCGTTACCTCGGCGTTTGCGGAGATCTTCTCCCGAAGCGCCGTCATTTTTTCTTCCATCATCACACTTCCTCTCGTCCTATTCTCCGCCAAAGGCTTCCTCAACGATCTCACCGTCGCCGCTCATCTTGAGCACGCGAACCGTTCTCTCCGCATCACTCAAACGCTCGTTGCAGATCCGCACCAAGCGAACCCCTTCCTCATACAGCTTCAAGCCCTGCTCCAAATCTACCGTTTCCTGATCCAACGCGGAAACCACCTCGTCCAGCCGCCGCATGGCATCCTCCAGCTTCATGGTCTCCTCGATTTTTTTATGTTCAGCCATTACGCATTTCCTTCCTTTCTCCTCACCGAGCGGATCTCCGTCTCGGCATATCCGTCCGCCAATATCAATTCCACCCGGTCTCCTACCGAAAGCTGCTCCGCGGAACGGACGATCCGTCCCTCGGCATTTTGTAAAGCACTGTAGCCTCGGTTCAGTACCGCCAGAGGACTGAGCGCCTCCAGTCTCTGCGCCGAGGAGCGCAGTCGTGCCGTATCCCGCTCCAAAAGCCGTCGGATCAAGCGATCCAAGGTTTCAGCGCCATGCT
Organism: Clostridia bacterium; assembly: GCA_017463065.1. Classification (GTDB taxonomy): domain Bacteria; phylum Bacillota; class Clostridia; order Oscillospirales; family CAG-272; genus HGM12713. Next base: position 1,854 of record JAFTPX010000062.1, on the reverse strand, counting down.
CGGTCTGCTGTCGCATTCGATTCAGCTTTCCCTCGGGGGATAGCAAGGACAGCGCGCGGCTTTGAGTCAGTACCGTATTGCGCCGCTCCCGAATCAGCCGAAGCATTCTCTGCTCCATGCTGTCACCTCGAGCGGCTACACGACGCGCAAGCTCGGAACAGTCGGGCACCGCCAGCTCTGCCGCCGCCGAGGGGGTGGGTGCCCGCTTATCGGCAACGAAATCGCAGAGGGTAAAATCGGTCTCATGTCCCACAGCGGAGATCACGGGAATTTGGGATGCCGCCACCGCGCGGGCAAGGGTCTCGTCGTTAAACGCCCACAGATCCTCCACGGAGCCGCCGCCCCGACCGAGAATGATCACGTCACAGCTTCGGTCCGCATTGAAATACGCCAGTCCCGCGCAAAGAGACGCGGGGGCATCCGCTCCCTGCACCAAGGAGGGATAGAGCAGAATCTTCGCCTGAGGATACCTCCTGCCCGTAATGTTCAGAATATCACGGATCGCCGCCCCCGTGGGTGCGGTGATCACGCCAATGCATGAAGGATAGTCGGGTAAGGGCTTTTTTCGCTCGGAGGCAAACAGCCCCTCCGCCTCCAGCTTTTTCTTCAATCGCTCGTAGGCGATCGCCATTGCGCCGACTCCGTCGGCAAGCATGGTGCGAACGTAGACCTGTATCCGCCCGCTTTTCTCGTAAACGTCTACATTCCCGTACACCAACACCCTCATCCCGTCCGCGGGACGGAAATTCATGCGGGAAGCATCGCCGCGGAACATGACGGCGGCAATCTCCGCCCCCCCATCCTTCAGGGTAAAATACAAATGTCCGCTGGAGTGCGCCTTGAAATTGGAAATCTCTCCCCGAATCGCCACGGCGGACAGAATCTCGTCGCCGCCGATCAGCGCCTTGATATAACGATTGAGATCGGTTACGGTAAGGGCAGGCATATTCTGATTGGAATTCATTTGTCCTCCTTACTCGTTTTTGGTTTGGATAATTATAATTCGGACTTCTCCGCCATTGCCCGTCGGCGGCACAGCAAAGCGATCCCCGCCGCATTGTCCGCCGAAAAGGAAGGCTCGGAAAAATACGCGTCAAACCGCGCCGACAGCTTTTCTCTCATCAGCCGATTGGACATCACGCCCCCCGCAAACAGCACGGGAGACTTCCCCAACCGCTCCTCCGCGGACTCGCCCATGGCGACCAGCGTATTGCCGATAAAGTCAAACAGAAACGCCGCCACCGCTTTACGGTCGCCCGTTTCCTTCCATAGCCGAAGGGCAATGTTCTCCGCCCCCGACAGGCTGCACCGCCCGTCTCTGACACATACGGGATGACGGTAGGGCTTCCCCTCAAAGGTCGCCGCCAAGCGTTCCAGCTCCGCGCCGCAAGGAAAGGACAGTCCCATAGCAACCCCCACACGGTCTATGGCTTGCCCCGCGTTAATATCGTCGGTTTCCCCCACAAGGGTCAATTCAAAGCCGACGGAACGGGGCGTGACCGACAAAACCTCTGTGGTACCGCCCGACACGTGGAAGGCAAGAAAGGGTGTCAAAAGCAACCGCTCTGCCCCACCGCTGGAATACAGCGCCGCCATCACGTGTCCGTTTTGATGGGAAAACTCGTAAACAGGCAGATTCCGCGCTGCACCGAACGCATACGCCGCCGCCTTTCCCGAAAGGAAACAGGGCATATACGAGCCCTCCGCATCCCGCGGCGTAACCGAAACGCCCACCGCCAAGGGACGGTAGCCGCCTTCCCCCATCACCTCTCCGAGAGATGCCATTAGCGCGGGCAAATTGCGAACGTGCTCAAAGACCGCGTCTGACTGACGAAGTCCCCTGCCCCCCTCCTT
>JAFTPX010000061.1 GCA_017463065.1 Clostridia bacterium | reverse complement strand
GGGCATCCAATACGGGCTCCGTACGGAAGCAAATGTAACTATAGACCGATCTTACCGATATCTCTGTATCGCCTTAAAGATTCACCTTCTCTATTGTATCACATCTTGACCCGTCTGTCAAGAGGATTCTCAAAAAAACCGATTTTTTCAAAACAAAAATACCGTTTCCGAAGAAACGGTATTTTTGTATCTTCCAGACGATCAGTCAGTCACGTAAGGAAGCAGAGCAACCTGTCTCGCGCGCTTGATCGCCGTGTTCAGCTCACGCTGATGCTTTGCGCAGGTACCGGAAATTCTTCTGGGAAGAATCTTGCCGCGCTCGCTAATGAACTTTCTCAGCTTCGCGGAATCCTTGTAGTCGATAAAATCAACCTTATCCGCGCAGAAAATGCAGACTTTCTTTCTTCTGCGAACAACCGGACGCTGAGGGCGTGCCGTAGTATTTTCAGCTCTATCCATTTTTCTTATCCTCCTGTAATCATGTTGATGCCGTGCGATCCTCAGAACGGAAGATCGTCGTCGGTGTTGAGTTCCTCAAAGTTCGGCGCGGTCGCCGGAGTCGAGGAATAGGACGGAGTCGCATTGTACGCGTCGGGAACGTAAGAGCCTCCCTGCGCGCCTGCGCTCTCATTGCGGGAATCCACAAACATCGCTTCATCCACAACCACCTCGGTTGCGTATCTTCTCTGTCCCTGATTATCCTGCCAGCTTCTGGTCTGGATGCTTCCCGTGACACAAAGCGCAGAGCCTTTTCTGAAATACTTGCAGATAAACTCGGCAGTCTGTCTCCACGCGACGAGATTGATGAAATCGGTTTGCTGTTCCGCCTGCTCGTTATTTCTTGATACATATCTGCGGTTGATGGCAAGAGTGAAGCTGGTCACCGATACGCCGGACTGGGTTTGCTTCAGTTCGGGATCGGAGGTCAGTCTGCCTGCCAAAACAACCTTGTTCAAGTTCAGATTGGACATATCAAAAACCTCCCAAGCAGTTCTGCTTACTCTGCGTCAGCAGCAACGGTTTCTTCGGCAACAGTCTCGGTCTCCGCAGCGGCAGCGGCAGCTTCAGCGGCCTCGGCGGCAGCAATCTTCGCCGCCTTCTTCTCGGCAGCGTCGTACTCGAGTCTGAGCACCATGGAGCGCATGATCGTCTCGTCGATGTTGAAGAGACGCTCAAGCTCACTGGGGAAAGAGGGTTCTGCCTTGAACGTAGCGACAACGTAGTAGCCTTCGGGCATATCGTTGATCGCGTAAGCAAGACGGCGCTTACCCCACTTCGCCACGTCTACGACCTCGGCATTTGCCTCGATCAAAGACAGGAACTTGTTCACCGTTGCGTCAGTAACAGTTTCACCCTTGGTTACATCAACAATGAACAGGCTTTCGTAAGAATTGATTACCTTTTCCATTTTTTACACCTCCCTATGGACTTAAGACCGTGCGCATCGAACATAAAATTTACACACGGTAAGGAGACGGACGTATAAAAGTCCGTACCGAGTAAAGATTATATCATACTTTAAACGCTATGTCAAGTCTTTTTTCTGTTTTTTTAATATTTTTGAAATATTGTCCGTGGCGGTTGCTTTTTTTCCGCAAATGCGGTATAATGGGGCTATCAAACAATCGGAGGTCGGGAGATGAGAGTATTGATTACGGGCGGTACGCGGGGCATCGGGCGCGCCCTTGTGGAGCGGTTTGCGAGAGACGGTCATAGGGTGGTCTTTTTGTACCGCAAGAGCGGTGACGCGGCAAAGGAACTGGAGGAACGAACAGGGGCAATCGGCATTTGTGCCGACGTAAGTGACCCCACCGCCGCTGCGGATGCCGTGACCGCTTCCCTTTCGATCCTCGGGGGCTTGGACGTACTGATCAATAATGCGGGAATCTCCCAGATCAAGCTCTTTACCGATCTGAGCGATACCGATTGGCAAGCCATGCTCGGAACCAATCTGTCAGGCGCCTTTTATATCACCCGCGAGGCGGTCAAGCCAATGATTCTCCAAAAGCGAGGTCGGGTCATCCAGATCGGCTCTATGTGGGGTAAGGTTGGCGCCTCCTGCGAGGTTCACTACTCCGCCGCCAAGGCGGGACTGCGCGGTATGACCATGGGACTTGCCAAGGAGCTGGGTCCCTCGGGCATTACCGTCAACTGCATTGAGCCCGGTCTAATCTTGACTGAGATGAACGCATCCTTGGATGCGGAAACGATGGAGGAGATTTGCGAGGAAACGCCCCTCTGCCGCGCGGGCAGACCCGAGGAGGTTGCCGCGCTCGCCGCCTTCCTCGCCTCGGAGGAAGCAGGCTTCATCACGGGACAATGCATCGGAATCGACGGCGGCTTCGCCGTATAACTTACGAAAGGAAAAGCAGACACGGGTATGCGTGTCTGCTTTTCCTTTTAACTTCTTATCATGTCACAGATAAACCAAAGCTTATCCGGAATCTTTTTTATACCGATTTCTCCGTTTTTAGAATCTTACTCTGCCGAACCGTTCTTGACAGCCTCGAAATCCTCCTCGATTTCCTTGGAGGGAGGCGCGGTCAGGAGAGATACGACTACGATACAAATCGAAGAGAAGATGAACGCGGGCAGAAGCTCATAGATGCCAAATGCTCCGCCCAGCTTGCTGATGACCAGCTTCCACAGAAACACCATTCCCGCGCCGCTGACCATACCCGCAATGGCACCCGAGCGGTTCAGTCTCTTCCAGAACAGCGAGAACAGCATCAGAGGACCAAAGGTCGCGCCAAAGCCTGCCCAAGCGAAGGAAACAATGTTGAAGATCACGCTGTCCTCGTCCAGAGCGATCACCATCGCGATGACGGCAATCGCCAACAGGGTGATTCTGGTAACCAGCATGACCTGCTTATCGGTTGCCTTCTTCTTAATAATTCCCTGATATACGTTCTTCGCCACCGCGGATGCGGCGATGAGAAGGTAGGAATCGGAAGAACTGATGGTTGCGGCAAGAATACCCGCCATCACGAATCCCGCCAGAATTGCGGGCAAGGAATTGGTTGCCAACGTAATGAAGATATTTTCCGCAGCCGACGCGGTCAGATGCTCGGTGGGATATACCGCTCTTCCCATAATACCGATGAATACGGCAACGGCAAGAGAGATCACCACCCAGATCATTGCGATCCGTCTGGAGCGCTTCAGATCTTTCTCGTGGCGGATTGCCATGAACCGCAGAAGCACCTGAGGCATACCGAAGTAACCCAGACCCCACGCCAACATGGAGCACACGCTGAGGATGCTGTAGCCCGTTTTTTCACCGAAGACAGGCGCGCCCTCTCTGACGATCTGCTCGCCCGCCTCGTTCAGCGAGGGAGTTGCCAGACCGAAGAATTCGAAGAAGCCGGGGATCGACTGCGCGTTATCGATCACCGCACCAAGACCGCCCGCGGTGATGGTTCCCAACACCACGATAACGACCAGCGCAACGATCATCACGATGCTCTGCATAAAGTCGGATGCGCTCTCCGCAAGGAAGCCGCCTAGAATGGTATACACCAGCACGAACACCGCGCCTACGATCATCATTGCCACGTAGGGAGTGCCGAACAAGGTGGAGAACAGCTTACCGCAGGTCACGAAGCAGCTTGCCGCGTACACGGTAAAGAAAATGAGGATAAACAACGCCGACAGCGTCATCAACACCTTATTCTTCTCACGGAAACGGTTAGAGAAGAATTCGGGAAGGGTAATGGAGTTGTTGGCTCTGACACTGTACCGACGCAACCGTTTGGAAACGATCAGCCAGTTCAGATAAGTACCGATGGCAAGACCGATCGCCGTCCACGCGGCGTCTGCCAATCCGCACCAATATGCCACCCCCGGCAATCCCATCAAAAGCCATCCGCTCATGTCGGATGCCTCCGCGCTCATTGCCGTTACCCAAGGTCCCAGTGACCGTCCTCCGAGAAAATAGTTTTCCGAGTTTTTGTTTGCCCGCTTGGCAAACCAAATGCCGATTCCGATGACAACTGCCATATACAGAATCATCGCAATCAAAATCTGAATGGTTTCGCTACTCATATGAACTCCCTTCGAGTATAAATAGAAATGAAAAGATAATAATTATTATACCATATTCTTCCCTCATTTGTAAAGTGTTTTTTGTTTTTTTCTCTTTTCCCCGAAAAAAAGATTCTTTCTTCTTCAAAAAATATCCTTGGGATTCGTCAAAATCGATAGTTCCGCTCTCCAAAACTGTATAAATCGTAGAATTCCAAAAAATCATCCGCCCGTTCTTGACAATCGCTTGACCATGTGATATAATCATGTTGCAGAGAAAAACAGTCCGAACAGGAGGTGAAATCATGTCAAGTACATTTCCGGGAACAACGATCGAAACGACTTCTCTCGATAGGGGAAGCTCGAAATTGCTGTTTGACGGCATCTTTGCTACCGGAGGAATCACGCTTTCTCAGGTTTCGGTCATGACGGGACTGGAACCGTATCTGATTCAGAATTGGGTCAAGCGAGGCTTTGTCAGCCCACCCGTCAAACGAATGTACTCCAAAAACCAGTTTGCGCGGATCGTCATTATCAATATGCTTCGGGAGGTATTACAGATCGATCGGATCTGCGGCCTGATCCACATCATCGGCGGCTCTCCCGACAACCCCGACGATCTGATCGGGGACGACGAGCTTTACCACCGCTACGTGGATATGCTGGCGGACACGAGCATTAACATCACCGACAAGCGCTCGGTTCTGGAAGCGGCTCAGGCAGCTTGCGCGAATTGTAACGATTCCCTTCCAACCGCCAGAAAGCAGCTGGTTCGGATTCTTCAGGTCATGCTCTACGCGCATACCGCATCCAAGTTGCGGCAGTCGGCGGAGGAACTCTTCGCCGACTTGCGGTAAAGGAGCTTACCTCATCCGCAATATATGGATTCAATCACACAACGCATCGTAATGCAAAAGGAGGAATTATGTTTATCATTGATTGGTGGAATTCTCTGAGCACAGCGGCTCAGATCTTCGCCTGCGCGGCAATTCCCGCAACGGTAATCCTGCTGATCCAGACCGTGCTTCTCTTCCTCGGAATCGGAGGCGAGGACGACGGGATCGGCGAGGGATTGAACGAAATCGGGGACGCCCCCCCCGACGATCTGCCCGACGGCAGTCACGGGGTTTTCGGAGACAACGACGTCGCCGACGTAAGTGACAGCTTTGGCTGGGACGGCATTCGAATCTTTACCTTCCGAGGAATCATCGCGTTCTTCGTGGTATTCGGCTGGGTTGGTATCGTCATGGACGGCACCGGAGCGAAGCTCTGGGCAACCCTCCCCGTAGCGGCTCTCTGCGGCTTCGCCATGATGCTTCTGCTTGCCATCCTACTTCGGGCGGCCATGAGACTGCGAAGCGACGGCAACACGGACAACCGCAACGCCATCGGAAGCGCGGGAAAGGTCTACCTGACCATCCCTGCCGCCAGAAGCGGCGAGGGAAAGATCTACCTCATGCTCCAAGGCTCTTACGTGGAGCGAAATGCGGTCACCGACGACGAGGAGCCCATTCCTACGGGCACTGAGATCGTTGTGGTGGGTGTCAGCGGTCAGACTGACCTTGTAGTC
>JAFTPX010000023.1 GCA_017463065.1 Clostridia bacterium | reverse complement strand
CGGTAGATTACGCAAAGTAATCCGCAAGGCGGCTCAAAATATCACTCAGTTTCCCCAATGGGATGGATATAGAATTCATATAGAACCATTCAGGCAAAAACGCGGCGAAGCCGCATGAGATAGATATCAGAGTAGAGAAGGCGGCTCACGGTGTGGGTCGCTTTCTTCTTTTTTGCAAAATAATTTTGGACGGATTTAAAATTCTTGTTGAAAAACACGAGTAAATATGGTAAAATATAAATACGCCAATTCCAATGATTTTTTACATAAAGGATACCGAACATGAATCAAAATCTTCCTACTCAACGCCCGCCCCAAAGACCGCCAAGCCGTCTTCCGCAACGCCCGCCCCAACGATCGCCCCAAGGCTCGGGAAAGCCGAATCATAAGTCGAAATACGGCACGGCGTTCGTGATGGTGTTGATGATTACCGTGGCACTGTTGGTGGTGAGCCTGATCGCGTTGTGTGTCGCTCTCGCGGTGGGCGGCTTTGGCGATGCCTCTCAACCATCCTCCGACGGCGGAGGAAACGGCGGGGATGGAACCAAAGCGCCAACGGAGCAAACCGCCTCCTCCACTACTCCGCCTGTCAAAGCAAAATTCCTGACACTGCCCTCCACAACGGCGGCAGGGAACTATCGGAGCACGACGGCCGCCAATGCGGACGTTTCGTCGGATTCCTCAATCAAATCCGCCGCCGCCATTCTGGTGGACGTTTCCTCGGGACAGGCAATGGCGACGAAGGAAGCCGATACCAGGATATACCCCGCCTCCATGACCAAGGTCATGACGGTTTTGGTGGTGTGTGAAAACGCGAAAAGCGCCACGGACAAGCTGACCGTAACCCAAGAGCATATGAATAAGCTTGCGGCAAATAAGGACGCCTCGGTTTGGGGGGGATTGGGCGTAGGCACTACCCTGACGGTAGAGGACGCTCTGTTTTTGGTCAACTATCAGTCGGACTCGCTTGCTTGCTGGCTGCTTGCGGACTATATCGCGGGAAGCGAGGAAGCCTTCGTGGCGAAAATGAATCAACGGGCACAGTCTCTGGGGCTCACGGGCACGCATTTTGAAAATACAACGGGCTTGCATCACGACAACCATTATACCACCTGTCGGGATATGGCGGCGATCATGACCGCCGCGATGAATAATCCCGCCGCCAAGACCGTCTTATCCTCTTATAAAGGCTATACCATCGCGGGCGTGGGCGGACCCTTTTATGCCACTTGGTATAGCGACAAGGGCAGATTGAATGACAACAACTCCGTAGGAGGAGGTTCTCAAATGACGGTGATTGCGGGTAAAACGGGCTGGGAAACCATTCCCACCTCCTGCTTCGTTACGGTCGCTAAGCACGAGCCTACGGGCAAGACGTACGTTTGCGTGACCGTGGGACGGATTTCCTCGTCTCAGACCTTGATCAACAACGAAACGTCAACCAACGATACCAAGTATCTTTATAAAACCTACGCAGTACAATGATCCAATAAAAAGAAGCTATCTCAAACGCGGCTATGCGTGTGAGATAGCTTTTTGCTTTTCAATCCCAAGGGGAGGATCGGCAAGAAGCATCCCCAATCAGACGGTATTTTGAGGATTCATAGGCTTGAAGCTGAAACGAGGAATTCCTCTCATTCCCTTGAGATATAATGGTTTGTGACACCTTAATATAACTTATACTTCAATCGCAAATTATCCGCGATCATGGCGATGAACTCGGAATTGGTGGGCTTTCCGCGGTTGTTCTGAATGGTGTAGCCGAAGTAGGAATTGAGGGTGTCCACGTCGCCCCTGTCCCAAGCTACTTCGATAGCGTGACGAATGGCACGCTCTACACGAGACGTGGTGGTGCTGTACTTCTTTGCCACCGAGGGGTAGAGCACCTTGGTCACCGAGTTGATCATCTCGCTGTCCCGAACGGTCAGAAGGATCGCCGTGCGGAGATACTGATAGCCCTTGATGTGGGCGGGGACACCGATCTGGTGAATGATCTTGGTGACCTGTGCCTCAATGTCGGGGGCTTTTTGTTCTCCTTCCGATGGAACGGGGGCATCTGCGCTCGGATTGCTCCGACTTGCCGAGAGGGAGTGAATATGCTGACATAGACTTTCCATGTTGTAGGGCTTCAGGAGACAGAGATCGGCGCCTGCCCGTGCCGCCTCCATAAAAATATTTTGATTGGATACCATAGAAACGATGATAAAGGCAGGGGGAAGGTCCTCTCCGAAATGCAGGGATTTGCAATTTCGCAACACACCGATGCCGTCCAGCTTGGAGAGCCATACGTCCAGAATGGCGACGTCGGGATGATAGCGGCCGATCTTGATGAGCGCCTCCTCTCCGTTGGCGGCTTCCTCCACGTTACGGAAGCCCATGCGGCGGAGCTCATTAGCCAGTGCTTGCCGTTGAGCGGGATTTTCATCCGCAATCAGTATTTTCGTGATATTTTCCATTCTATCCTCCGATTTTTATTTTGATATACATATTTTACCATATTTGTTAAAAAATGGCAAGTAAAATACAAAAATTTCCAACCGTCGGATTTCACAATAATAATTTCCGAAAATTGGTAAATTTGAGCAAGAAATTGCAAAAAAGGACGAAAAAAGCGGAAGATTTTCTCAAAAGAGAGAATCTTCCGCTTGGTTTGAAAAAGGTGATTGATAAAAGGTCCTCCAAAATGAAGCCCGGATGCTCGGAAACGGTCATAGAGTCGCCCGCAAAGTCAATGGTCTTGCGGTTATCCGTCCCGATGGCAACGGGCTATTGGGTGTTGATATCCAAAAAAGAGATCTTGCCCGTCAAGGGACGATCCCACTGTCCTGTCAGACAGATGGCTTCGTGTGTAAGGCGCTCTTATTCTGCTTCCGTTCTGCTTATACGGAATAGCCAAGCGCGCGCATATGAGCGAGGATCGCGTCCACCGCTTGCTCAAAGCTGAGGCGGCTGGTGTTCAGACAAAGATCGTAATTGTTCACGTCATCCCAGTCTTTTCCCGTGTAGTACTTATAGTAAGCGGCTCTTGCGCGGTCGAGGGAGACGATCCGTTCGTTTGCTTCCTTGGGATGCACGCCGTACAGCTCGGTGACGTTCTTGATGCAGGTTTTCCGATCCGCGTAAATAAACAGACGAAGCGCACGGGGGTTATCCTTGAGAATATAGTCGGAGCAACGTCCGATGATAATACAGTTTTGCTTTTCGGCGAGCTCACGGATAATTTTTGCCTGATAGTTAAACAGATTGTCGCTGGACACGAATTCGTCGCGGTCGGGAGGGATCAGCTTATCTCCGTAACTGCGGTTATACCGCTTGAACAGATTGGTTTTGACCCGCTCGTCCGCTTTTCCGAACAGCTCCAGATTGATTCCGCTTTCTTCGGATGCCAGACGAATCAGATCACTGTCGTAATAGTCAATATCCAGCTTTTGCGCCAGCATACGACCGATGGTACGTCCGCCGCTTCCAAAGCCTCTTGCGATGGTAATAACAAAATCAGCCATAGTCATAGCTCCTTCCTGTTTGATGTTGTGGAGGTTCGCATGGGGATAGAAAATACCCAAGGGATGCTCCTCCGATGGTACGAACAATTTTTCTACCATCATTATATCATTAAAATTCTTATCTGTCAAAGGGGTTTCCGATATTTTTTTGATATTCTCAAAGAATTGGAAGAAAATCCGACCAAATGCGCTGTTGCGGTTGACAGCGCCTGGAAAAAATGATAAAATAATAAAGAAAAAATTGTAGGAAAGGATCTTGCGTCAAGGCGCGGGGAAGGACGAGGAATGAGTGGCAGTGAGGAAGTAAGAGTTCGTTTGCGGTCTACCCGTTACGAGGTAGAGGCGTCTTTGTTTTCCAAGGAGGACGAGGACGGAGAGAGCGGACTTTGTCTGATGGAGGAGGGGGCGTGCCCCGAGCCTCAGACCATCCAGATCAATACGCTTGGGAAGCGAGAGCGGACGGAGGGAAGGATACGGATCTCCTATGAGGAAACCGAAGCCACGGGAATGGACGGTTCGACGACGGCGGTTACCTTCTTGGAGGATCAGCCTGAGGTGGTCAGCATGATCCGCGAGGGAATGGTTTCTACCGTGCTGGTCTTTGAGGAAGGGAAGCGGCATCATTGTCTGTATCAGACCCCCTTTATGCCCTTCGAGGTGTGCGTGCGCACCATCAAGGTCAAGAACCGCTTGCGGGAGGAAGGAGTCTTGGAGCTGGATTACGTGATTGAGATTCGAGGCGCGCGGGCGGAGCGAACCAAATTCCGCATGGAAGTTTTGTGAGAGGTTGAAGCATGAAGCTATTGTTGGAATATCTGAAGCCCCATCGCCGCTTTATCGCCCTTGCCCTGACGGTGAAAACTGTGGCGACGGTGGTGGAGCTGTTCATCCCCTATATCCTGAGCTATATTCTGGATGACGTGGTTCCCATGCGTCGGGTGGATCGAATTCTGCTTTGGGGCGGAATGATGATTCTTTGCGCGGCAATCGGTTGCGTGGGCAACATTACCGCCAATCGTATGGCGTCTAAGGTAGCGAAACAATCCACCGAACGAATACGGCATACCCTGTTTGAGCGAGTCATGGCCCTCAGCGCCAAGCAGATCGATGCCTTTACCATCCCCAGTCTGGAATCCAGACTTACCTCGGATACCTATCATGTCCATCATTTCGTCGGCATGAGTATGCGACTGGGTGTTCGCGCGCCCCTTTTGCTCATCGGCGGAATCTTCGTAACCGCAACGCTGGATCTGACCTTGACTCTTATCATGGTCTCGATCTTACCCTTGATCGGGATCACGGTCTGGCTGATCACCAAAAAAGGAATCCCGCTGTTTCGGAAGACCCAGCGATCCTTGGATGGAATGATTCGGATCGTTCGGGAGGACGCACAGGGAATCCGTGTCATCAAAGCACTCTCCAAGGGGGATTACGAGCGCAGAAAATATGATAGCGGCAATCGAACGCTGGTGGAAAACGAGCAAAACGCAGGATCGGTGATGGCAATCTCCAACCCTCTGGTGACCCTGTTTTTGAATATGGGGCTGGTGGCGGTGATCCTCGTCGGTGCCTTCCGCGTTAACGGAAATCTGACTGAAGCGGGAAAGATCATTGCCTTTATCCAATATTTTACGTTAATGTCCAACGCCATGTTGGGTATTACTCGTATTTTCGTTAATTATTCCAAGGGAGCCGCCTCCGCGGCTCGAATCGAGGAGGTCATTCGTACCGCTCCCGATCTGGAGCTTTGCTCGGAGACGGAGTATCCTGCCCACGCCAACGAGAAGGGAATCGTTTTTGAGGACGTGTCCTTTTCCTACGCGGGGAAAAAGGACAATCTTTCCCACGTTTCCTTTGCTCTGCCGCAGGGGGGGACACTGGGGGTGATCGGAGCGACGGGAAGCGGAAAAACTACGCTGATTCAATTGCTGATGCGCGGATACGACGTGGATTCGGGAAGCGTTCGGATCGACGGTAGGGACGTTCGTACCATTCCTCGGGAGAAGTTGAATACCATGTTCGGCGTGGTGATGCAAAACGATTTTATTTTTGCGGATACCGTGGCGGAAAATATTCGGTTTGGCAGAGACCTTTCTGATGAGGAGCTTCGCCGCGCGGCAAAGCTGGCGCAGGCAAGTGAATTCATTGAAGCCTATGAGGATGGATACGAGCATCTGCTGCAATCCAAGGGAACCAACGTCAGCGGCGGACAAAAGCAACGCCTGCTCATCGCCCGTGCCGTGGCGGGAACTCCGCGCATCCTGATTCTGGACGACGCCTCCTCGGCTCTGGATTATAAAACCGATGCTAATCTGCGCCGAGGGATTCGGGAGAATCTGGTGGGCGTGACCTCTGTGGTGGTGGCGCAACGGGTCAGCTCGGTGATGAACGCCGATCTGATCGTGGTGTTGGATGACGGGAAGCCCATCGGAATGGGTACTCACGAGGAGCTGTTGCGGGATTGCTCCATTTACCGTGAGATCAGCGAATCCCAGATTGGAGGTGCGATTCTTGAATAACGGAGGAGGAATTTCTGGCGGAAAACGAGGGATGCGCCCAAGCGCTCCGCCAATGACCCGAGAAGCAAGGATGGCGGTGGTTCGCCGTATCGGCGGATATATGTTCCGCTACAAAGGCAGAATGTTGATCTGCTTTATCCTGATGCTGGTTTCCAACATTTTGGCGCTTGCCGCCCCCAAGCTGTCGCAAAAGGCAATTGACGCCATCGAGGCGGGCGTGGGAAGGGTGGAAATCAAAAGCGTAATTTTCTATTGCGCGCTTATGTTGATTTTTTATATTACATCTGCTGTTCTTTCCTATGTTCTTGCCATTTTAATGGTTTGTCTGAGTCAAAAAATTGTATATACCATGCGAAAAGAGCTGTTTGATCATCTGACGGAGCTTCCCGTTAGTTATTTCGATACCCATGCTACGGGAGAGATCATCAGCCGTATCTCCTACGATATCGATACGGTCAATACCTCTCTGTCCCACGATCTTCTTCAGATCGGAGCCAGTCTGGTGACCGTGGTAGGCTCCCTGATCATGATGGCGTCGATCTCCCCTGTCTTACTGTTGATTTTTGCCATTACCGTTCCCATGTCGATTCTGTATACCAAGGTTCATTCCAAACGAGTGCGCCCCCTATTCCGAACGCGCTCCCAGAAGCTGGGCGAGCTAAACGGATACGCGGAGGAAATGCTGTCGGGACAAAAGACCATTCGGGCATATAACCGAGAAAAGGTGATCGGATCAAGATTTGATCTAAGAAACAAGGCGTCCGTGGATGCCTACTACGAGGCGGAATACTATGGAGCGACGGTAGGCGCAACGGTGAATTTTATCAACAACTTCTCTTTGTCGCTGGTAACCACCTTGGGCGGAATCTTTTATCTGTTCTATATTCTCAATGGGGCGGGGCAAGCAAATATACTGCCGATTTTTACAATATCCTTGGGTGGCGTTTCCGCGTTCGTTCAGTATTCCCGAAAGTTTGCGGGGCCCATTAACGAGTTCGCTAATATTATCAATGACCTCCAGTCGGCGTGCTCCTCCGCGGAAAAGGTGTTTGCCGTCATGGACGAAGCCCCCGAGCCTGTCGACGTTGCGGATGCGGAGATTTTATCCGAGGTGCGCGGCGACGTTACCCTTTCCCACGTTCGTTTTGGCTACGTGCCCCAACGGACGATCATCCGCGATCTGTCCCTAACGGCGGAGAAGGGAAATCTGGTGGCGATCGTGGGTCCCACGGGGGCGGGAAAAACCACCATCATCAACCTGTTGATGCGGTTTTATGACGTCAACGGCGGAACAATCACCGTGGACGGAAAGGAAATCCGCGAGGTTACCAGAGAGAGTCTGCGGCAGGCGTATACCATGGTTCTGCAGGAAACGTGGCTCTTCCACGGCACCATCTACGAAAACATTACTTACGGTAAAGAAGGAGCGAGTCGGGAGGACGTGATTCGGGCGGCGAAAATGGCGAGGATTCACTCCTACATCGAAGCTCTGCCCGAGGGCTACGATACCGTGCTGTCCGACGACGGTGTCAATATTTCCAAGGGACATAAGCAGCTGATCACCATCGCGCGTGCTATGCTTGCCGACGCGCCTATGCTGATTCTGGACGAGGCGACCTCCAATGTGGACTCCCGCACGGAGCAAAAGATTCAGGAGGCAATGGTCTCCTTGATGAAGGGACGAACCTGCTTCGTCATTGCTCATCGACTGTCTACCGTGCGGAACGCCGACGTGATACTGGTGGTCAAGGACGGAAACGTGATCGAACAAGGCAACCACGATCAATTGATGGAGCAACAGGGCTTCTACTATTCCCTGTATCATTCTCAATTTGAACAGTAATGCCAAACGCGCCCGTTTTCTTCATTATTTCTATTATAAACGCGTTTGTTGGTTGGGATGAATTGTTTTTGCGCGAATGGGGGGAGCGGAGAAGATGAGGCGGCAAAGAGACCTCGGTGGATAAAAAATAATGCTTTTAAGTGTTTTTTTGTGAACATTTTCTTTTTCTTGAGATAATATTTGAAATGTTTTTTATTTTTTATGGTTCTTTTTCACAACTGATGCGTGGTGAATTTGTGCAAAGTTGACATGATTTGCAATGTTTTGAAAAGACTTGCAACAAATTGATCAAAAAAATGAAAAACTGTCAAAAATCAAATGACTACTTGACAAATCCTTGGTTTTGTTGTACAATATACTTGCAATACAATCGCAATCGAATGATGTGTTGGTATCATCGATGATTGATTGAGTGAATCCATATCAAAAAATAAAGAGAAAAGGAGAGATATTCTTATGAAATGGATGAGCAGAATCCTTTGCATGATCCTCGCTTGCGTGATGCTTCTGGGCGTAGTCGGATGCCGCAAGAAGGGCGATGATGCGGGGGGAACGACCGGTTCGGGCGTAGCGGATACGACGCAGGACGTTACCAAGCTTCAGCCGGACGAAATTTTCAGTCTTTCGAGTGACGTTTACTACGGCGAGGGCAAGCAGTTCAGAATGCTGCTGCTGGACGAATCCCTTCGTGAAAAAGCCACCTCGGAGTGGTATGTAGGCGAAGAGCTTACCGCGGAGCACAACGTGGTTGACAAGGCGGTGTATACCCGAAATGAATCGGTGAAGGCGAGACTGGGTATAGAATTCAAGTACCTTTGGGTAACCACCAAAAAGGATGATATTCTGACCCGTTACCGCAGGGATGCCGACCTGAACGAGTTCGATATCTGCGGACTTGGCGCGGCGCAGGCTCCTACGCTGATTACTGAGGATCTGTGCTACAATCTGCTGGAAATGCCCAATCTGGATCTGGATAAGGTTTGGTGGGGCTCCCGTTCGGGAATGGCAAAGGATCTGACGATCAACAAGAAGCTGTACATGATTTCGGGCGACGCTTCTCTGATGGCTCAGGGTAAAGCGATGGCGTGCTACGTTAACGTTTTCAAGCTGCGGGACTACGCAAAGATGGAGGTTAGCGATCTGTACGACGAAATCAACGCAGGCAAATGGACCATCGACCGTCTGTTGGAGATATCCAAGAGCGCGAGCGTAAACCTTGACGGTAACGCTACCTGGAATGAAGCAGACTTTTACGGCAACAACATTTATCTGGCAACGATCATTGACAACTGGTTCTCCGCGTTTGATATCGATATTCTTACCAAGGATGCGAACGGCATGCTGCAGATCGGAATGGATGCGACCAAGATGACCACCGCAACCGAAAAGCTGCACGCTCTGTGCTACGACGATCACCGTACGTACATGACCACCGATCGGGAAGCCTCCGAAAGCTTCTTCAAGTCCGGACACAGTGTCTTTACTCACGGCGGATTTGAGTGGGCAGAGAATTTTCAGGATATGAATGATGACTACGGTATCATTCCCTACGCGAAGCTGAACGAAAATCAGGAGCAGTACGGCGCGACGCTGTCTGACGTATACACCGCGTTCGTTGTTCCTAAGGGATGCGCGGATCCCTCTTTCGTAGGAGCTGTAATGGAAACCATTGGATACTACTCCTACAACGTAACCACTCCCGCATATTACGAGACTCTGTTGAAGGTCAGATCGACCCGTGACGAAGAGTCTAAGGCAATGCTTGATCTGATCCACGACGTGATTGACTACAACCCCGGTTTTGTATACTCTACCGACTTGGGTAAGCCCGGACAGGCGTTCAGAACCCTTCTTGCTAAGGGCAATCAATACGAGGGGAACTACACCAGCTGGTGGCAATCTACCGTAGGTGGCGTTACCCTCGGCTTGAATAAGATGATCGCGTTCTATTATCCGGAAATGAATTGACTTGTTGGGGGCTTGAAGCCCCCGACTGAACGAATTTTCAAAACAAGCAAAGCAAGAAAGAAGATACCACAGGAAGGCGTGGGGAACACCTCCAATCCGACTGTTGAAACGGAAGTCCCCGTTCCCGGTTTGAATCTTTCAAGCACTAAGATCGTATTTGATATTTTTGAAATAAGCGAAGCTCGACCGTTTTCAACCGTTTGGTTGGCAGACCGCTCTTTCGCGAACGGCGCGCGTCGCGCGACAACATATCCCGAACGCCCAAAAGCGATTGGCTCCGAATCGTCCGCGCAGGCAGGCAAGGACATCGGGCTCGGTATGAGATTCGTGTGTTTCAACGATATACTACCAAAGGATAACAATCCTTGAATTCAGAATACTTAAGGAGAGAAAACAATGAAAAGAAACAATTCTATGAAGCTGCTTTCTGTGTTTCTTGTATTGGCTATGGCAGTCAGTATGTTCAGCATCTTTGCCGTTTCGGCAACAGGCGCCGCATCCTCTGCTGAGCCCCAAGTGACCTATGGAACCGCTTGGGATGGAACCACGACGGATACCGACTGGGAATCCTCGGGCGATACCTACACAATTTCGAGCGCAGCTGAGCTAGCAGGTCTTGCCGCTCAGGTAAACGCGGGCGAAACGTATGCGGGAAAAACCTTCAAGATTACCGCGAACATTGATTTGGGTGATAACGAGTGGACTGTAATCGGTACCCCCGCGAAGGCTGGAAACGATCCCTCCACTGATATTCCCGCGAAGCCTTTCTGCGGTACCTTGGTTGGTGCTTTGAACGGCACGGAAGGAACCATGGTATACATCAAGGGCTTGAAGATTTCTGCCAACACCCAGGATTGCTTGGGTCTGGTTGCTGTTCAGAAGGCAGGCGGAATGAGCGACATTACACTTGTCAATCCTTCCATTACGACCGGAACGGACACCACCGGATTCTTCGTTGGCTTGAATGATTTTGTAGTAAATTCCGTAACGGATCAGGATAACTTCTCCATTGAGAAGGGCGCGAACTATACGAACCTGAAGGTTGTAGGCGGCACCATGACCGTAACCGCTGTTTCCAAATACAAGGGCGGTATCGTTGGTAAGACGGTTGCTGAGTCTACCTTTGACAACTGTGATGCGGATTGGGGCATCGTAAGCACGGTCACTCCCGCGAATACAGAGATTGTTACGATTTATGATGCGGTATCCTATGTTGGCGGTGTTGCCGGCTTTGTTGCGGGCGCATGTACGATCGTCGACTGTGATACGGTAATGACGATCAACAAGGATACCACCGCTACCGCGTTCTGTAAGGTTGCGGGTATAGCGGAAGGCGGATCCAACAACGTGGCGTATGCGATTAACGACACGGATAACGTTAACCTGGTAGCAGATACCGTTGCTAAGGTTACCAACTGTACCGCGGACGTAGATTTCAACTGCCTGAACGGTGGTTATGAGCTGCTTCTGTCTGCAGTGTGGGGCTACCGTACTACCAGCGGTCACTACGAGATTGACGGTTGTTCCGCAACCGGTTCTATCCGTGTTTACGGTGAGAGCTGGAATGCAAACGGGTCTCAGGCAGCAACCGGTTTGTCTGGTCTCGTTGGTACCTCCGGCGTGGAAGGTGACAAGGTTACAAACTGTGCTTCTGACGTAGATATTTACGTTGAAGCAGATACGTTAGACGCGGTTCGTTCTGTTGGCGGCATCTTTGCGTTCGTTAAGGACAAGGGTGTTGCTACAATGGAAAACTGCTACTATGGCGGCAAGATTCATGTTGCGCAGGGTCGTCGTATCGCGGGTATGGTAGGATACCTTCAGGGCTCCCTTACCGTTAAGAACTGTCAGTTTGACGGTATCGTAAACGCGAACTCCAGCCAGAACGGTGTATTTATCGGCCGTTACAACGCACAGACCGACGTTACCAACCTGAACATGGAAAACTGTCTGGTATCGGGTGTCGCGGCAAGTAGCTATGCCAACGTCAGATTCGCTTGGATCGGTCTGATCGCAATGCCCGACGTCACGTGGGAGATGAGCTTTACCAACTGCTACGCATCCTTCCCCATGTCCCTGACGGGTCGTAACGAACACGTTGCGGCAACTCCTCAGACGGGTACCGTCACCGTGAACGGTGTAACCGAAGGTCCTACTGTTGCGCAGTCCAATTCTCAGTGGATCAAGCACAAGAGCACCATAGTTCCTACGGACCACAGCACCATGACCGGATTTGATTTCACCGATACTTGGGTGACTGAAGCAGGATACGCGCATCCTTTGCTGAAGGTTGCCGTAGACAAGAATGTGGCAAACGACGAGTATCTGGCGGCTGATCTGACTTGGTTCAATCCCGAGGTATCTATGTTCGACATTGACACCGACGCGAAGCTGTTGGGTCTGGCAAAGCTGTCTCACCTGGATGTTGTTACCGCAAGCTACCTCATGACGGTGAAAGATAACGTCATGACTAAGACTCCCGATCTCTCTCTCTTTGGAGAGGCGTGGTTGGAGAGCCGTGAGGCAATGCCCGTTCAAGCAATCGTTATGCTGGGCACGAAGTTCCAGGTTAAGACGGGTACCACGGTAGAGTCCGATAAGGCGACGATTCGCTTGGTCTCCTCTCTGGGTGAGGTGAACGAAAGAAAGTACGACCTCCTTGGCTTCAAGGTAACGGTAGACGGAACGGAGCTGACGAATGCCCCCACCACGGATGTGGTTTACACCTCCGTTTTGGGCGGTGGAACTACGTATGACGCATCTGTCATTAAGGAGGACTCCCTGTATCTGTTCGTTGGTGATATTGAGATCGCAAAGGCTGATTTCGATAAGACCATTTCCGTACAGGCATACTACAAGCTGAAGAACGGCACGGTGGTTTACGGTATTGCTGTAACCGGAACCGTTGCTCAGATCATCGAGGCTTGTAACGCGGCTACCGCACAGTAACAAAAAACTTGACCTTGGTCAAGATAGCAATTTGGCGGTTGCACCTTTGGTGCAACCGCCTCAGCGTGTCGATACGGTATCGACACGCTTTTTTATTGGTTTCCGAAAATCGGCGCTTAGCCGGTGGTTGACTGTACGCCTATGAACGCAAAAAAACTTCCCCGCCGCAAAGTCGTATTCCTTGCTGTCAATGGTAACGTGGGTGGGACCGCTCCCAAAGGAACGACGCCTTGATCCCGTAATGTAAATGGGGACGGTAGCCCAAGGATTTGGAGGTGTGAGCCGTATCCCGACAGGAAAAATCCGTGGTGGGATTTTCATAAGACGCCTGCATGGATGTTCTCCTTCCCCCCAAATTGTTTGCTTCCTTATAGCATATTTTTTGGGATTGCGCAACGGCTTGGAAACATTTTAAGGGATTTTTTCTCATATATCTTGGATAGACTGAGTAGGGAGGGGAAAACTATGGAAAAACGAAAACGGTACACCAAAGGAGTTTTGGTCATTGCGTGGGTCCTTTGCTTATGCACGGCGTGCGCCCCCTTGCGGCAACCGCCCGATTATCGAACCACCGCCTTTTGCGCCGAGATCGCTTGGGAATCGGAGGGACTGCAGGTCTGCGCCATCCTTCGAGCGGAAGCGACGCCTTCGGAGAAAGAAGGGACGTGTCAAGACTTTTCCATGACCTTTACCGCCCCCGCCGCCATGGAGGGCATGGTGCTCTCCCGACTGGCGGGGACGACAGAAATCCATTGGTCGAATGCCACGGTAGACGGAAGCGCCTTTGAGGAGCTGTTGGCATATGGCGAGATGGTAATGCCACACGGACAGTTCACGATCCTTTGCCGTGCCGAGTCGTTGGGACAATCCGTTCTGTACGGAGAGATACAGGGAGAGGATGGGAAAAGTTATGAGTTGTACGTGGACGAGGAAAGCGGTGCGCCCCGTCAGATCAGCGACGGGGCGCGAACCGTGGAGGTGCGGAGCTTTCAGCCCTTGCCTTGAAGAAAGCAGGTGGCAGCCGTGAAGCTGTTGCTTTTGATCTCCGCGCTGGATTGCGGCGGCGCGGAAACTCACGTGTGTGCCCTTGCCTCAGCCCTTGCCGCCAATGGACATCGGGTCACGGTTGTCTCCGCGGGGGGGCGAATGGCGGAAACTCTGGAGAAACAGGGCGTGGAGCATCGTTTTCTTCCTCTGCATACCAGAAATCCCTTTCGCTTGTGGAAAGCCAAGCGCCGACTGAAAACCCTTCTTCGGGAGGAATCCTACGACCTGATTCACGCCCATGCCCGCCTGCCCGCGTTTCTGGTGGCATCACTTGCCAAAAAGCAGGGGATTCCCTTTGTTACCACCGTCCACGCCCATTTTCGAGCGGACGGAGCTTGGGGACGCCTCTCACGGTGGGGTGATCGAAGCATTGCGGTGGGAGAAGACCTGAAGCAGTACCTGTGCGAGACCTACGGCGCGGACGGGGATCTGGTTCGGGTAATTCCCAACGGAATCGACACCGATCGGTTTTGCCCGCCGTCAGAGCAAAGAACGGACAAGCTGAGGGTAGTCTTCCTCAGCCGTCTGGATCGGGATTGCTGTCGGGTGGCAGAGCTCCTTGCGGAGATTGCCCCCGAGCTGTATGCCCGGTTTCCAACCTTGGAGATCTATCTCGGCGGAGGCGGAAACGCCTACGGGCGTCTTCAACAAACGATCGATGGGGTGAACCGCCAAATCGGAGATCCCATTCTCCACTTGACAGGATGGGTGGAGAAGCCCGAGCGCTTGCTTTCCTCCGCACACGTGTTTGTCGGGGTTTCCCGCGCGGCACTGGAAGCCATGGCTTGCGGCGTGCCAACGATCCTTGCGGGAGACGAGGGCTTTCTCGGCGTGGCGAATTCGGTTCTGTCCCAAGGGGAGGAAAGTAATTTTTGCTGTCGGGGCTACGGCGAGGTGACGGAAAAAGTACTGTATGACGCTCTTTGCGGGCTGTTGTCTTTGCCAGAGGCACAACGTTGGACGTTGGGACAAGAATTGTCGTCATACGTACGGGCGCGTCATAGCCTGACCTATATGACGGCAGAAACCGAGAAGCTTTATGAAGAAGCCGTGTCAAAGCCGCTCACGAAACCGAGTGGGCGGACGGTGCTGTGTGGCTATTACGGATTCGGTAATATGGGGGACGAGGCGTTGCTTCGGCAAGCCATTCTTCGTGCCCGACAGGAAGCGATGCGGACCGAGCTTTGGGCGTTGACAAAAAACGGACGGGGGGACGAAAAACGGTTTGGGATTCCGTGCGTGCGACGAACCAATTTCTTTGCCGTAAAAAAAGCGCTGCGGGGGGCGGACCGTCTGGTGTTCGGCGGTGGAACCCTTTTGCAAGAAAATACAAGCCTGCGCTCCTTGCTGTACTATTTCACCTTGTTGCGCTGGGCGCAATGGAAAGATATCCGAACCGAGCTTTGGGCGAACGGATTAGGCGATCCGCATACCTCTCTTGGCAGATTGCTGATGAGGCGCGCGCTTGTCGGGTGCGACCGCGTCGGTCTGCGTGACGGCGTTTCCTTGACGATCGTCGAGCAGTTTCTTGGCAAGAAATTCCCTACCGTCCGCCGAGAAGAGGATCTGGCGTTGGGACTTGCCCCCTCCGAGGAGAATCGCATACGGTTTTTGTTGCGGTATTATCAGTTGCTGGAGGACAACCAGCCTGTGGCGTATGCCATCGTCGCCCCCAAGGGAAATCGATTGGATTCCCATCTGGAGAGACGGCTCTGCCAATTGAGGAAACAGAAGCTCCGACTGTTGTTTGTGCCCCTGTTTCCTAAGGAGGACGAGCGGCTTTGCCATCGCTTGTCCAACTCCTTTGGAGGCGCGGTTGCCCGTGGCTTGAGTCCCGCCGATCTGGTGGGTCTGATGAAGCACGGACAGATCGTTTTGGGGCAACGCTTGCATGCCTTGATCTTCGCCGCCTCGGCAGAGACCTTCTTTGAGGGATTCGGGGACGATCCGAAAATTCAAAGCTTTTGCATGGAATATGGAGCCCCAAAAAGCAGATAGGAGAGGCGTTTCGCCTCCCTTTTCTGCTTCTCCCGTCCCCTATCGGCAGAGGATTCCCCCTCCGGATCCCCCATTTGAGAGAGCATATTCTCGATAAATATCCCGTAGCCCGTGGTGGGATCGTTGATGAGAACGTGGGTGACCGCACCAATGATCTTGCCGTTTTGCAGCATGGGACTACCTGACACGAGTGTGGTCAAGAAGGGACAACACATTTTTACGGTTTGTTAACAAAAACGTTTGATATTAGGTTGACAACATCCTAAAATTTGTGTATAATAATATTGTAATTACCAAAGGAGGTATTTAAAATGAATTTGAATACAAATCAAATCGTTTCGATTTCCGAGGCGAATCAGAATTTTTCCCGTGTGGCAAGAATGACCGACAAGCACGGCGAGCTTTATATTTTTAAGAACAACAAACCGAAATACAAATTGGTAGATATCGAGCACGATACCACAATTGAAATGAGCGACGATGAGAAGATCGACTTTGTAGCGGCGCGTATTCTCAAGCTGTATCGCCCCGCCTTTGAGGAGCTTGCGAAATGATCAAATTCAGTCAGGAAAAGGTGCTTTTGTTGCACAAGCTCATTACAGAAGAAACAGGCGGTGACCCAAACGTAAGAGATATTGCGCTTCTCAACAGCGCGCTTGAGTCGGCATTTGCTACTTTTGACGGAAAAGAATTGTATCCCTCCAAGCAGGAAAAGGGCGCGCGCCTTGGCTTTGCGCTGATCTCAAATCACGCCTTTGTGGACGGAAACAAGAGGATCGGTATGTACGTTCTTCTCACGTTCCTTGAAACCAACGGAATCAAACTCCGCCCCACCAACGCCGAGGTCGCTCGTGTCGGACTTGCCGTTGCCGCTGGGACGATGAAATACGAGGAATTACTTGATTGGATTTTAGAAAATGAAGCATAAATCAAATAAAAGGCAATATCAAACCGATTTTGCGTCGGAATGATATTGCCTTCTGTTTTTAGGTTTTGCTCGCAGGGGCGAACTGCGTTCGCCCGCGGGAGACCGCAGGTCTCCCCTACGGACAGGCTGGTGATTTCACGATGCCAGATCTCCCATCTGATTCAGCATATTCTCAATGAAAATTCCATATCCCATTGTCGGATCATTGATGAGCACGTGGGTGACCGCGCCTACAAGCTTGCCGTTCTGAATAATAGGCGAGCCGCTCACGAGTGTGGTCAAGTAGGGACAACAGTTTTTAACGAAAAATTCACAAAAAGGCACACCGTTATGTTGGCGGTGTGCCTTAGCTATGTAGTTGTTTGATTACTTGCGATAAAAAGTTGCGCTTAAGGTCTCCCCAAAATATTCAGCCGCAGAAGCAGGATTTGAAAGCTTGCTACTCGCAATTGCCGCACCTTCGGTTACATACCAACTGTTAGGATTTTGAAAGGTCAGACTTGTAAGACTATTGCATGACATGAACGCATATCGTCCAATGTTGCTGACACGCTCGGGAATGATCACATTATTTAAGCTTTCGCATCCGGAAAATGCGCCATCGCCAATGCTTGTTACGCTATCGGGGATTATAATACTTTTAAGACTTTTGCAATCCTTAAACATAAACGAGGGGATTTCTGTGATGCTATTTGGAAGGCGAATCGTTGTTAGGCTTTCACAGCCCTCGAATGCATTGTTTCCAATACTTGTTACACTATCTGCAATCGTGATATTTGTGAGTTTTTTACAATCACCAAATCCACCATAATAACCGGAAAGACTTGTTCCGCCGTTGATTACGACAGTTGTAAGGTTTTCCTTTGGTATATTGTCCACCTGCTCCGCGGGAAGCGTGGCAACGGAAAGCTTATCACAGCGGCTAAACGAATAATGTCCCATGTCTGTTACACTGGTGGGAATGGTAACCGTTGTCAGATTTATGCAGCTTTCAAAGGCATAGTCTTCGATTTTAGTAACGCCGTCCGGTATAATCAATTCTTTTATATTTTCGTTTTCCGCAAAACGGTCTTCGTTTTTACGGTCTAAGCCAATCGTCAAAACAGGCAGGCTTTTATATGTAGAGGGAATGGTAACGATGGGATTGTCTCCCGTATAGCCAATGACCTCATAGCCACCGTCACAGGCTTTGAACAAGAAATCCGAGTCTTCCTCCGTCACAGGGTTAAATTTCGCATAAACCTTTAAAACCATATCATCTGATATGGGGGTGTCTAACAGAGAATTAGCAGTAAATCTATCTCCGTTTTCTAAAAACCAACCGACAAATTCATAGCCTTCTTTTTCTGGATTTTTGGGGATCTCAATTTCTGACTTGTCTTTTGTCGACACAGTTTTATAAACTTCTCCGTCCACAATGAACTCCACCTTAAACTTGAGGGTTGAACAAGAGAAAAGCATGGAAATACATACGGACAGTAAAAGTAAAAGTGATAAGGATTTTATTATTTTTATCCTATACATAATACCCCTCCAACATACCGTAAATTATACATTTATAATTATAGCATATTTTGTGATGAAAGTCAATATTTTTGTGCTTGTTCAAGACGGAATGGAAATATAGTCACCTGTAATGATATGGTCTCGTTCAAGAAAGGGTAGTGTGTTATAATAAGGACAACATTTCCCCAAAAAAACAGTTGTTGTCCTTAAAATAACACCTAATAGGAGTGTGTTATAGTAAGGACAACATTTTTATTCAATTTTGTGTTTCAACGGTAGGGGCGAACTGTGTTCGCCCGCGGGCGTTCAAAGAACGCCCCTACGGACAGGCTGGTGATTTCACGATGCCAAATCCCCCATTTGATTCAGCATATTCTCAATAAAAATCCCATACCCCGTGGTGGGATCGTTGATCAGCACGTGCGTGACCGCGCCGACGAGCTTGCCGTTCTGGATGATCGGCGAGCCGCTCATTCCTTGGATAATTCCTCCTGTTTTGTCAATTAACGCAGGGTCGGTGACCTTGACCGTGAAGCACTTGTTGGAGGTGGATTCACGGTGAATGTCGGAAATCTCAATTTCATACTGTTGTACGGTGTTGCTGTCGAGGGTGCAGTAAATATACGCCTTGCCCTCCTTTACCTCGTTTCGCAGACCAACGGATAAGGGCTCCGAGGGAAGCTTGTCGGGAGGACAGGCAAATACGCCGAATACCCCGCATTCCGTGTTTCCGAGTAACGTGCCCGTTTTGCCCGAGCTGAAATATCCCTTTACCTCACCGGGCGTGCCCGCCAGCCCGCGTACGACACCGCTGATGGTGACGTTTACCACTGAGCCGCGCTCCATGGGGATCAGCTCGCCCGTCTGTCCGTCGCAAATGCCGTGCCCGAGACCTGCGAAGGCATTGGTTTTCGGAAGAATAAAGGTAACCGTTCCGATGCCCGCGCCACTGTCACGAACGTAAATTCCCGTGGTATACCGCCCTTCCGTCTGGGAAAAGACGGGGGTGAGTGTTGCGGTATGCTCCTGCCCACCTCTGGTGTAGACCAGAGAGAGGGGCTTTCCCGCGGAGCGCTCCACGATTTCACTCAGCTCTGCCGAGCCCGAGAGCTTATTGCCGTTTAACTGTACGATCACATCATTGCACCGAAGCCCCGCGGCTTTGGCGGGATTGACCGTGCCCGAGGCGGTTTGAACGTCGGTAAAGCCGATGATCAATACGCCTTCGGTAATAAATTTGACTCCAAAGGGCATGCCGCCGGGGTAAAGCTTCAAAGAACGATAGGGAGAGGATGCCTTCAGGACGGAGCGGGAGGAGACCGTGGGATCGGGAGAGCTTGCCGCCGCGTCGCTGACAAGAAGGGAAGAAGCAGAAAGGAAAGTGAAAACAACGATCAGAAAGAGAGAAAGACGTTTGATCCAATTTTTTGTCATGATTCTGTTTCCTTTTTATCTTGGTGAAAGCGAATAGAAATT
>JAFTPX010000060.1 GCA_017463065.1 Clostridia bacterium | reverse complement strand
GGCGGACTCGGTTTCCTTTTGATGCTCGTTACCGATTACGTTCCCGCTTTTGCCCCTGTTGCCTGCGGGCTGATCGGATTCGGTATGGCTGCCGCCATATTCGCTCCGCTTTACGGTGTGCCGATCATGAAGTCCTATCCATCCAAGTTCATAGCACCCTCTATCATCGGTCTTGCTTTTTCGGCGGTTCTCGTTCACGCCGTTATTGCCGAGATCTTCCTTGGTGCGCCAATCGCGCTGTATATCTTTTATGCCGTAGTCACGGCGGTGCTTGTGTTCGTGTTTACGCAGGTTGAGCCGTTTTTGATGTTCGCCCTTCGCCGCAGGATCACGGACGAGGAAGCCGTTCCGCAGACAACAGAAGAGGCGGTTGTTCCGGCTGCAGAGGTCGAAAGGAAAACCGAGCCTGCACTTACTGCCGAAGCGGATTCTGCGGGAGATCCCCTGGATGTTCTCACAAAAAAGGAAAGAGACGTCGCCGAGCTTATCTGCCTTGGTTATGCCAACAAGGATATTGCAACGATGCTGTTTATTTCCGATCACACGGTAAAGGATCACGCCAAGAGCATTTACCGTAAAACCAACGTTCACAGCCGACTTGAACTTGCTACGCTCGTTAGCAATTACCGCTCTGCCCAAAAGAAGTAACACGTACATATCTTCATACGAAGGGAGTCGATTTGCCTATGGTGCTTGCCGACAGATTAAACCGTATTATTGAAGAGCAGAATGTGACGAAAAAGGAATTTGCCGAGAGATTGGGTATTACGGAACAATATGTGTACCTACTCACCGGTAACGCTAAAAACCGACCTGACAAGATTGCTCCAGCACTCGCAAAGCTCATTGCCCTGGAATTTGGGTATAGCGCAGAGTGGATACTTTACGGGGACAAAGATAAATAAAATGAGGCTCGCAGGCGCATTCACGCTTGCGAGCCTTATACTTTTACTCCTGCTCATAGGCAAGATTGATGATCGTCTTTCCGTTCTTCTCCGCATAGCGCATAGTCTGATAAGCTCCGCCTGTTTCACGCTCCACAAAGAACACTGCCAGATCGGAACGATCAACCATTTCACGGTTACGTTTTTGGTGTGCTCCCTTGAAGTGGCCGCCCGCCGAAGCTCCGCAGACCTCCACCTCATCGTAGTAATTGTGAAAGGCGTCCTCATTGTCCCGATACTCCGCCGTCTCGTAGGGCATGACCCAAACAAGGGCGCTGTTATCATCACGGATCGCCCGCTTGCAGCGTCTCACCGACGAGGAAACGAGCTGGTCAAATTCTCCGTCACGGCCGACCAGGAACTCCACATATTCCTTTTCGGTCAGCAGCTCGCGGATCAGCTTTTCAAGCTGCTGCTCGATAGGAAAGGGTCGGTCTATCATCCTGTGCCCGAAGAAGGACACCGTAAAAATGTTCATAGCAAAATACGCTCCATAAATCAAAATGCCCACCGAACAAACCAATGTCCGGTGGGCTTTCTCAATGACTCGACTATCCTTAAAAGACCCTTGCGGGCAACCGAGCCGGTCCTTACCGCATATAGCGGATCGTCGCAGCCCTTCTTATGTTCGGTGTGTGTATAGCGGTCATATAAGAAACGATTTTTAGTTTGACATAGCTTGTTGACGCCTTTTCTAAATACTATAAGCACAAAAATTTACATATTACGGATTTATAGTATATCACAAAACGGAAACAATATCAATAGTCTGTGGCAAATTTATTTGAATATTTATAGACTATATATAGCGTCAAAAAGGATGGAAAAGGCTATGAGCGAAATTGCAAAATCAGTAGGTCAACGAATTAGAAATTACAGAACACAACGGGGATTGAGCCAGGAAAAACTTGCGGAGTTGTCCGGCTGCCACCCGACATATATCGGACAGGTTGAACGAGGCGAGAAGAACGCAACGCTGGAAAGCATTGAGAAGATCGCCTCCGCGCTGAACGTTTCTCTGTCAAAGCTCTTTGAGAAGCTGGGAGGACAGGAGGACGGAACCAGGGATATCCCCCTTGAATGTTACGAATTTCTCTCCGCTAAAACCAAAGAGGAACAGGAACACCTTTACCGTATCTTGCTTGAAATGGACAAGTACAAGAAGAACTGAACATCACCGAGGATACCGCCTATCACGGGCGGTATCTTTTTTTGCGTCTTTTTTCGTAAAATCAGCCATTTTACCCCTTTCAGATTGTTTTATAGGTAGAGGGAAAGAGAACGAAAGAGTTACGATAGCAAGCACAGCAAGTGAGTACCCACTTGCGATTTTTCCGTATTTTCAGGTCCCTTGCCCGAAAATGAAAAATGCTTGTTGGGATATCCCAACCCCTTATACGAAATGGAGGCGTTTTATGGCGAACCGAAAACGGAACATACAGATGAAATTTTGGGTCACGGAGGAAGAAAAACGCCTCATTGACGAGAAGATGAAGCTATTGCCGACGCAGAGGTACGGCGCGTATCTGCGGAAGATGGCCATTGACGGATATATCATCTATACCGACCTCTCGAACCT
>JAFTPX010000059.1 GCA_017463065.1 Clostridia bacterium | reverse complement strand
TTGATTGCTGTTGCGACGAGTGCGACTACTATTTATCTTGTTTTCCCGAATTTAATCCAAAAGGCAAATAACAAAATATTGCTATGGGTAGCTGTCCAAAGGGCAATTCTAAAACTTAATACATACCGACAGGAAAAGGACAGAGAATTTTTTGCGTTCTCTGTCCTCTTTTCTTGGTAAGTGCCGGCTTGATCAAAGACAACAAAAACTGTCCTTTAGAGCACAACACGCTTTTGCCACAGGCGTTTTTTGTTTTTTTAATTCAATCTTGGCGCGCCGCGATCTTTCTTGCCACGTAAACGCCGCTGGCGGAGGCGTGGGACAAGGAGTGAGTAATGCCGCTGCCATCACCGATCACGTACAACCCCTTCAGACAAGACTCCAAATCCTCGTTCACGTCCACTTCCATGTTGTAGAACTTGACCTCCACACCATAAAGCAACGTGTCGTCGTTTGCCGTTCCCGGGGCAATCTTATCCAAGGCGTAGATCATTTCAATAATGCCGTCCAGAATCCGCTTGGGAAGCACCAGACTCAAGTCACCCGGCGTCGCCTTCAGAGTTGGCGTAATAAACGCTTCGTCAATGCGGCTGGGAGTAGACCGACGTCCGCGGATCAGGTCGCCAAAGCGCTGAACGATCACGCCTCCGCCAAGCATATTGCTCAGACGGGCAATGGATTCCCCGTATCCGTTGGAATCCTTGAAGGGCTCGGAAAAATGCTTCGCTACCAGCAGAGCGAAATTCGTGTTTTCGGTCTGCTTGGCGGGATCCTCGTAGCTGTGTCCGTTGACCGTAATGATCCCGTTGGTGTTCTCGTTCACCACCGCCCCCTTCGGATTCATACAGAAGGTACGCACTCTGTCCCCGTATTCCTTCGTGCAGTACACGATCTTACTCTCATACAGCTCGTCGGTCAGATGGGAGAAAACCTCCGCGGGAAGCTCTACCCGCACACCAATATCCACTCGATTCGACTTGGTGGGAATCGCCAGCTCCTTGCAGATCCGCTCCATCCATTTACTTCCGCTCCGCCCCACCGAAATAATACAGGTTTCGCAGGTATAAGACGCATCCTTACAGCGGATCTCGTAGCCGCCGTCAATCACCGCCACCGACTCCACGGGGGTGTCGAAGAAGAAGGTCACTCGATCCTTCAAATAGTCGTAAATATTTTCCAGAACCACGTAGTTGATATCCGTACCCAGATGACGAACCGACGCGTCCAATAAGTGCAGGTCGTTCTGAACACACTGCTTTTTGAACTTGGTTCCCGCTGTGGTATACAGCTTGGTCCCCGCTCCGCCGTAGCGTACGTTGATCTCATCCACGTAACGCATCAGATCCAACGCCTGCTTCTTTCCGATGTATTCGTATAACGTTCCGCCGAAATCGTTGGTAATGTTGTACTTGCCGTCCGAAAAGGCACCCGCCCCGCCGAAGCCGCTCATGATCGAACAACTCTTACAGCTGATGCAGTTTTTGATCTTTTCTCCGTCAATTGGACAATGACGTTGATGCAACATACGCCCCGCCTCGAATACGGCAATCCTCAGATTCGGCTTTTGTTGTACCAGCTCATACGCGGAAAAAATACCGCCCGGACCCGCGCCAATAATCATTACGTCAAAATTCATTTTTCCCTCCACAAAACGCCCCGTTGCTTGTCACAACAACGATCGGCGCCGTTGCCGAAGCCGTTCCACGCCGAATCTGCGGGCACGACGCCGAGTTTCTCACTGATATGATTTTACCATAATTATTGTTCCCTGTCAAGGCTTTTCGCAATTGGCACAGAGCGTTGCCGCGAGAGAAAGGGCGCCTGGCGGTTGCGCGCCATCACCGAGCATTTCTGCCAAAAGAATAAGAGAGCCCCGAAAGGCTTTTTGTTTTGTGAAAGGCGGACAAAAAAGATATTTTTGCTTGCTTTTGTTTGGAGTTGAACTGAAGCAATTTTACCATATAATTAATTGCTTTTCGAGCTTTGGGAGAAAAGCTACATCTGCACCTTTTCACTATTCACTTTTACCTATTACCTAATCGACAAGTTTCGTAAGAGAAGAGTGAAGAGTGAAGAGTGAAAAAGTAAAAATCGACAAGCTTCTGTGGAAACTTGTCGATTTTTGGTGGACCCGAGGGGAGTCGAACCCCTGTCCGAAAACCTCTTGATATAACCTTCTCCGGGTGCATTCCGTTATTTATACTTCCCTTGGTGTACCGTCAACGGACAGACTTTACACTTCGGTAGCCATTTTTTGCGTGATCGGTTCAATGGCGAACCACCGATGCACGGGCATCGCTTACTTGACGCTCAGTCCGAAGCCGCGATACTCTTCGGAGGAACGGGCGGCTTATGCCGCGGCACTGCCCTTAGGCAGCCATTGCAACGGTTTTATCGTTAGCGTTTAATTTTAATTTGAGCAGTTTCAGAGGTTGCTCGGCTCTACCCGCTTATTATACCTCAAAATCCCCGTCGAAACCTTTACGGGCCCATAGTTTAAAGTAAGAAGTAATAGTGAAGAGTGAAGAAGTAGGAAATAGAGGGTCAATCGTATTTCGACTGATCGCGCATCCGTCGATCCATTTATCTGGACGCCTGCTTCTCGGCGGCAGCATCCCGCTTGTCGTACAGCTTTTTGCCTCGGCAAAGCCCGATCTCCACCTTCACGTTCTTTCCCGAAAAATACAGCGACAGCGGCACCAGCGTATAGCCCTTCTGGGTGACCAGTCCCCCCAGCTTCATAATTTCACGCTTGTGCATCAGAAGCTTTCTGTCGCGCAGGGGTTCACGGTTGAAGATGTTGCCCTTTTCATAGGGACTGACGTGCATACCGATGACGAACAGCTCGCCGTTTTTCAGGGAGCAATAGGAGTCCTTCAGATTCACCGATCCGTTTCGTATGCTTTTGACCTCGGTTCCGAACAGAGCGATGCCCGCTTCATACTTCTCGTCCACGAAATAATCGTGCCACGCTTTACGGTTTTGCGCGATGATCCGCGACGACTGTTTTTTCTCCGCCATACGCTCCCTCCTTTCCTTTTTTCAAAAGCATACGAATATTATACTACATTTTTTCTAAAAAATCAAGTCTTTTCTGTCGAATTGAGGAGATCGTATCGCATCTCCAACGGTTTTTTCGTTCGCGGACAGATCAGCGTGGGATACGGATTGTAGTTCAGTCCGTAGGATTCGATCAAAGCCATTGCGACGGGAAGTGACTTCTCGTCGTAGGCAGCCTTCGTATCGTGGGTGTCAAACCCGATCACGACCTCCGCGCCCTCCTCGGCGGCAACCCTCCAAAAGCTCTCCCTCGGGTAAATCCGCTTACCGCGAATTCCCAGAAGATTGATCTCCAAGGGAATCCCCAGACGAACCGCCGCACGGCAGAGCTTGCGGTCATACGCCTCGTAAACGCCCTCGTCCCCCGTAAACTTGAAAAAGTCGGGATGCGCCACATAGGAGAACACGCCTGTCTCCATGCCCTCGATCACCTGAGCGGTATAGGCGGAGAGCATTGTCTCGTCGTCGCTTCCGCGTGCCGCATGGATCAGCTCGGGATGCTCGTTCCCGAGAAAATGCTGTCCCAGAATCAGATACTCCCCGCCAACCTCGTTGACGGTTTTCAGCATATCGTCAAAATAGGCGGGCAGATACTCCATCTCAAAGCCGATAAAGAGCTCGATCTTGCCGCGAAGCTCTTCCCGAAGCTTGCCGAGTGACTCCATATATTCATACCGCAGATTCATGGGAACGCGGTACCACGACTCATGCCCGTCCGGAAACACGAAGGGCGAATGATCGGAAAATCCGAAATGCGTGACGCCGTTTTGAATGGCACGCTCCAGATATTGACGCTCGGCACCCGTAGCGTGACGGCAACGAAAGGTGTGCGCGTGATAATTGACCATAAAATTCACTTCCTTTTAAAACTTTCCAGTATTATTATAGCACCTTTCCCCGTTTTTGCAAGAAAATTTGAAAAATTTCAAAAAATTTTTCAAAATCCGTGTTTTGAGGAAAGAATTGCCGTCTCCTCTTGTTTTCTTCCTTTTTCCATTCTTTCCTGAAAAATCTGCCGAGAAAATCCTTGAAAAATCCCCGTTTTCTCGAAAAAATATTGACAGACGGGCTCTTTCGATTTATAATATATAGTAGATTAAAAAAGGAGGTATCTGAAATGAAGGTAACAAAGGAATCGATTATCGG
This sequence comes from Clostridia bacterium, assembly GCA_017463065.1. GTDB lineage: Bacteria > Bacillota > Clostridia > Oscillospirales > CAG-272 > HGM12713. Next base: position 17,426 of record JAFTPX010000059.1, on the reverse strand, counting down.
CGACGTTCTGGATCAAGCACCCGGCACCGCGCAGTTTTTCTTTGAGATCGGTATGCATTGTCTGGGCTGTCCCTCCGCGAGAGGCGAGTCCATCGCAGACGCCTGCGTGGTTCACGGAACCGACGCGGACGCGCTGGTAAAGAAAATCAACGACTATCTGGCGGAAAACTGATTGCCGTCAACAAACAATCAAATGGGGGACTCGGACACGTTTTGTCAAGAACGTGAGGAGTCCCCCATCGAAAAAGGAATCCAATTTTTATGACCAATCTACCCAAAATAAGTAAACGGCTGCAATGCGCGGGAGGATACGTCCGTGAAGGAAGCTTTCTGGCGGACGTGGGAACCGACCACGCCTATCTCCCCATCGCTCTGATGGCAGAGGGGCGCATCCGCGGCGGCGTTGTATCCGATATCAATAAAGGACCCCTGGAGCGAGCCTGCGCCCACGTCAGGGAATGGGGCATGGAGCAAACGCTGACTCCCCTGCTCTGCGACGGACTCTCCGCTCTTGAGCCCTATGCCCCCGAGGACATTCTCATTCTCGGCATGGGCGGCGAGCTCATTGCGGACATTCTCGCCCGCGCCCCTTGGACAAAAAAAGAAGGGATCCGTCTGATCCTGCAACCCATGACACACCCCGAGATCCTCCGCCGTTTCCTTGTGAAGAACGGCTACGGCATCGTGGGGGAATCCTTGGTCAGAGAAGAAAAGATTTACCAAATTCTGTGCGCGGAATACACGGGACAATCCGCGGACTATACTGAACTTGAGCTGATGTTCGGAAAACAAAATCTCTCTCGGATGGATGAGCTGACCTTGACTCTCCTCTGCCGATGGGAGCAAATTCTGGAGGAGCGCCGCCGCGGCAAGCGATCCGCGGGAGCGGACACCGCCGAGGAGGACACGCTACTCCAAGAGATCGGAGGATTGAAAGCATGACAGCCAAGCAACTGTATCAAATTCTGAACGAAAAAATCCCGACTTCCCTTTCCTGCGACTGGGACAACGACGGTCTGATGTGCTGTCCCGACGGGGATCGTGAGGTTCGCCGCATCCTCATCACCTTGGACGTGACCGAGGCGGCGGTGGCATTTGCGGCAGAGGGCGGCTACGATCTGATCCTCTCTCATCACCCGCTGATTTTCAAAGGGCTCAAGGCGTTGAACCACGGAAATACCGTTGCCGCCAAGGCAATCACACTGATTCGCAAGGGAATTTCAGTCATGTCCTTCCATACAAGACTGGATGCGCTGGCGGGAGGCGTAAACGATATTCTTGCCGAAATGCTGGGGCTGGAAGGCGCGGAGCCCTTCGGAGAAGAAGGGATTGGACGGATCGGATCACTACCCCAACCAACAACGGCAGAGAAATTTGCCGCCCACGTCAAGCAGGTTCTCGGTGCGCCCTTCGTGCTTCTCGGCGATGCGGGGCTTCCCGTGAAGCGAGTGGCGGTTCTGGGCGGAAACGGCGGTGACGACACCGATGCGGCACAGGCGGCAGGCGCGGACACCTACGTCAGCGGCGAGCTGAAATATCACAGCTTGACCGATGCCCCCGAGGGCGGCATGAACCTGATCGAGGCGGGTCATTTCTTTACCGAAAATCCCGTCTGCGAGGGTCTGCGCCAACTGCTCCTCACCATTGACCCCTCCTTCGATTGCGACCTGTTTTACAGCAACGAAACAAAACTGTTCTGAGAACGCGGGGGATGCGGGGGATGCGAGGGACGCTGGGGATGCGCCAAAGGAAACTTTCTTTCGAGAAAGTTTCCTCCGTACTCCTTCAAAGAACTTGCCGGCAAGTTCTTGATGGAGCTTATAGTCTCTGCGCTCGACCTTTGTGAATCACCACAAGGGATTGTTTTGTTCTAAGGTAAAAATCCGTCGGACACTGCGTACCGACGGATTTGGATGCGGGAATGGACCGTCAATTTGCTCCGCAAATTGACGGTCCGAGCAAGCAAACGATACCTGCAAAACGAACACGATCCTTATGGCAAACAGTAAAAAACAAATTGCCAGTGTTTTCTTTTGCCTGCTTTCTCTTTTGTGCAAACGTTAAGAAACTATTTGGCAGTGTTTTCTTTTGCCTGTCTTATCTTTTGTACAAACATTAAGAAACAGTTTGCCAGTGTTTTCTTTTGCCTACTTTATCTTTTGTGCAAACCTTAAGAACCCATTTGCCAGTGTTTTCTTTTGCCTACTTTATCTTTTGTGCAAACCTTAAGAACCCATTTGCCAGTGTTTTCTTTTGCCTACTTTTCTTTTTTAAAAGAAAAGTAGGGGCGTTCCAATATACCCATGATTCTAAACAAATTGAAAGGAAAAATTACGATGACATACGTTGTATCCGATTTACACGGTTGTTTTGAAAAATTCCAAAAGCTGCTCAAGGAGATCCGATTCACCGACAACGACGTGATGTACGTTCTCGGCGACATAGTAGACTACGGCGAGGAGTCCATGGAGCTGCTTTGCGATCTGAGCATGCGCTTCAACGTCATTCCGATTCTGGGCGACTGCGACTACCGCGCTCTCAGGCTGCTCACCGAGCTGGATCAAATGCTGAAGGGCGGCTCTCCCGACCCTGAGATCATCAGCGAGATGACCGCATGGATCACCGACGGCGGCCAGAAAACCATGGAAGGCTTCAAGGCGCTGGACGAGGACATGAAGGAGGGCGTACTGGAATACCTGTCTGACCTTTCTCTGTACGAAGAAGTAACCGTGAAGGGCAAGAACTACCTTCTGCTCCATGCGGGCATTGCGGATTTTGACCCCGCCACCCCGCTGGAGGACTACATGCCCGAGGACTTTATTCGTGTGCCGTTGGACCCCAACCGCCCCTACTTTGACGGCGTAACCGTCATTGCGGGTCATGTTCCCACCTATACCCTCCCCGAGGCGCAAAAGGGAAAGATCTACCGCGGCAATGGCTGTATCCTCATGGACTGCGGCGCGGCATACGACGAGCCTCTGGGCTGTCTGTGTCTGGAAACCGATAAGGAAACCTACGTATCATGAATAAAAACGACGTCATTACCCTCACCGTCACCGATTTGAACAATCTGGGTTGCGGCGTGGGCAGAATCGAGGGAGACGGCAGAGTGGTCTTTGTGAGAGGTGCGGTCACGGGCGACGTGATCCGCGCCAAGCTCATCAAGATCGGCAAAAGCTTTTGCGTGGGAAAATTGGAGGAGCTTCTGATCCCCTCCCCCCATCGGCTAGATCACGATCCCTGCTCCGCGCCCCTCTCCTGCGGCGGTTGCGTATACCGACACGTAACCTACGAGCATGAGCTGGAACGCAAACGGGACTACGTTACCCACGCCTTCCGCAAGGCGGGACTTGGCGACGTAACCGTCCTCCCCGTCCGTTCCACGGGAAAAGTGGGGGGCTACCGCAATAAAGGACAGTACCCCGTCACGAGAACCAAGGACGGAATCCGTGCGGGCTTCTTTGCCGCAAAATCCCACAACATCATCCCCGCCAACACTTGCGCCATTCAACACCCCGCCTTTGCGCCCATCGTCACCTTTATCTGCGACTTTGCCGAGGAACACGGCTGGAGCGTGTACGACGAGATCAACGGCAAGGGACTGTTGCGCCATATTTATCTCCGCGTCGGCGAAAAAACGGGACAGATCATGGTCTGCCTTGTAATCAACGGCACCACTCTGCCCCGATCGAAGGAGCTTTGCGCCGCCCTTGTCACCGCCTTCCCCTCCGTGACGGGAATTGTCCTCAACGTCAATCGGGAAAACACCAACGTGGTACTGGGAAAGCAATTTGTTACCCTGTGGGGCAAGCCCTATATCGAGGACGAGCTATGCGGTCTGCGCTTCCGTGTCTCCCCCGACTCCTTCTATCAGGTCAACCGTGACGGCGCGGAGCTGTTGTACGGTCTTGCGGCAGAGCTTGCCGACCTGACGGGGGAGGAAATTCTCATGGATTTATACTGCGGCACGGGCACCATCGGTCTGACCATGGCAAGGAAAGCAAAAAAGCTTTGCGGCGTGGAGATCGTCCCTGCCGCCGTGGACTGCGCAAGGGAAAACGCCGCACGGAACGGCATCGAAAACGCGGACTTTTTCTGCGCCGATGCGGGGAATGCGGAGGCGATTCTCCAAGCCGCAGGCGGTACCCGTCCCGACGCGGTGGTCATCGATCCCCCCAGAAAAGGCTCTACCCGTGAGCTGGTAGAGTGCCTTGCGGGGCTGGAGATCCCCAAGATCGTGTACGTTTCCTGCGACCCCGACACCCTCGCCCGTGATTGTGTTTGGTTCCGCGAGGAAGGATATACCATCGGCGAGGTTCAGCCCGTGGATATGTTTCCTCGGTGTGGGCATGTTGAGTCTGTCGTGTGTCTCACACGGCAGACTCAACAATGAATTGCCGATGGCATGAATTGCACTAACGTGCATGAATTGACCTTCGGTCATGAATTGCCCTGCGGGGCATAAGGAGAACAAGGCAATTCAATTCATGGAGGAGGCGGAACGCCGACGAGAAATCATGATGCGATAGCATCAATTCATGACGGCAACGCCGTCAAATCATTCTAAAATGAGGGCTTACGATGAAAGAAAACTTTTTAGTCGATTTGTCAAAACAATTTGCCGTTGATATCGTGAATATTTGCACCGACATCAAAGAAAACAGAAAAAGCAACGTTTTATTAAATCAAGTATTGCGAAGCGGCACAAGCATCGGTGCGAATATTCACGAGGCCAATTATGCGGCAAGCAAAGCGGATTTTATAAACAAGTTTCAAATCGCACTTAAAGAGTGCTATGAAACGGATTATTGGCTCGGTTTGTTCAAGGATACCCACATGATAACGGAGGAAGAATATAAGGATCTGTTTGCAAAATGCAGTAAAATTCGCAAATTGCTTATCGCCTCCATCACTACCGCAAAGGAAAACGCATAAGACAAATATAAGTTTCGAGCGAAACTTGAAAATACAATTTACAGCAGTTTAGTATAACATATCGAAAGGAGCAACATTGATGAAAGTCAAAATAAAAATCAAATATCGAAAGCTTTGGCTATTTATGATTGGTGTTGCATTTTTGTTGACATTGCTCGTTTTAATGGCAGTAGCTTTTATTACTGAAGATCATAACTATGCTCTGGCGATTTTATGTTTACTGCTTGGTGTTGTAATTCTTGTCGCTACTTATTTCCGTTTTAATTATGGAATAATGATTACTGAAAAACGTGTAGTAGCCATCGAGCAAGCAGGAATTAAAATACTGCGATATGACGATGTAAGCAGTATTGTTGTGAAGTTTACTGACGAAAGTGTTGTTGCTTACATAAGAATGAAAAATTCGAAGGAATATACTTTTGTTTGGGACAGCATATTCTTGGGAACAAACGTTATTCTGCCATCTCACAACGAAATTAAACTATATGATGAATGGGTGGAGAAAAGCATCGCGAATCTATCCAATTGCCCTAAGGTAAAAATTCAAAACTTTTATAGCACAAAATAAAATATACCTTTTGGCTTTACAACCCCCGTTTTTGACACAAAAATATACCTTTTAACCTTATGACCCATGTTGAGAGTGTCGTTTGTCTCACGAGAAAGCCGTAACATTTGTAGGGACCTGCCTCCCGGACGGTCCGTTTATAAATTCTTAACCGGTATTCCGGACCGTCGAGGACGCCGGTCCCTACAGAATTGGTGTTCAAAATCAAAAAATGCCCCAAATTTGACAAGGGACAAATCATGATTTTGAGCAAAACTCGAATTTAGGTTTTATAGCAGTACGGTAACCATATCGAAGAATTATTGGAGTGACTAGGTACGCTATACAGAGCAGATTGGCTTCGCCATGAATTGCGCCTGCGGGCGCATGTTGAAAGGAGAACTTCATCATGAAATTGATGATCCGCGCGCTGATAAAATTCATCTTGGGACTGGCATTGGTCGGGTTGCTCCTCTTTTTGCCCGCGGGGACGATCCGATATTCGGGTGCTTGGCTCTTTATCGGATTATTGTTTATCCCTATGCTGATCATGGGGGTCGTTCTTTTCGCAAAAGCCCCCGCGCTCCTCGAAAAACGATTAAACAACCGAGAAAAGGAAAAAACGCAACAAGGCGTCATCGCGCTTTCGGGATTGCTGTTTCCCGCGGGCTTCGTTTTGTCCGCGCTTGATTTTCGTTTTGGTTGGTCGTCGGTTCCCCTTTGGCTTGTAATTTTCGCTTCGGCGTTATTTTTGATCGGCTACGCTATGTATGCGGAGGTAATGAGGGAAAACGCATACCTTTCCCGCACGGTGGAAATCCAAGAAAACCAAACCGTGATCAGCACGGGGCTTTACAGCGTCGTGCGGCATCCCATGTATCTGGCAACCCTCTTTCTGTTCTTACCCCTCCCCTTAATCCTCGGCTCGTTTTGGGCATGGATCCCCTTTGCCCTTTATCCCGTTGTCACCGTCATCCGCATTTTGAACGAGGAAAAGGTTCTCACCGAGGGACTTGCGGGTTATGCGGAATACAAAACGAAAGTAAAATACAGACTGATTCCGTTTATTTGGTAAAATCTTTATAAAAGTAAAACGTATGAAAAAAAGAGCTTTTCTTTCCATTATTACCGCGGGAATCCTGTGGGGCACGTCGGGGATTTTCGTTCACGTACTGGCACCCTTTGGCTTTTCCCCCCTGCAAATGACCGCCCTGCGGGGGCTGGTCTCCTTCCTCTGCCTTCTGGTTTACGCCCTGCTTCGGGACAGACGGGCGTTTCGGGTCAAACCGACGGAGCTTCTCCTGTTCGCCTGTCTGGGACTATCGCTGTTCGGCACGGGAAGCTGTTATTTCGCCTCTCTCCGACTGACCTCCATCTCCACCGCCGTGGTGCTCATGTACATGGCTCCCGTCTACGTGACGGTCTTCTCCCTTCTGTTTTTCGGGGAGCGATTCTCCCGACTGAAGCTGGTCTCCATTGCGGGCATGCTTCTGGGCTGCTGTCTGGTCTCGGGGGTCATCGGCGGACTGAAATTTAACCTTGGGGGCATTCTCCTCGGCATCCTTTCGGGCATCAGCTACGCCGCCTACAATATTCTGACCAAGATCGCCATGCGAAGGGGGTGCAGTCCCATCTCCACTACCCTTTACGGCTTTCTCTTTATGTCCGTGATTTCTCTTGCGGTCTGCGACCCAAAAGGCATCGTCATCCATGTTGCCGTCAATCCCGCTCTGACCCTGCCTTGGTGTATCGCCCTTGGCGTGGTGACCTTCGTGCTTCCCTATCTGTTCTTCACCCTTGCCATAAAGGAGCTTCCCGCGGGAACCGCCTCGGCGCTGAGCATTGTAGAGCCTCTGGCGGCAACGGTCTTTGGCATCGTTCTATTCCGCGAGACCCTGAGTGTTTTCTCGGTCTGCGGCATTCTGCTCATCCTGCTCTCGGTCCTTCTTCTGGGACGGGCGGAGGTGAAGGAATCAAGATTAGCCATCAAACAAGAAAGAGGACAACCCATGAAAAAAACAAAGAAAAGCGGACCCGCCATTTTTATGTACTGTGTCATTGCCGTCACCGCGCTCACGGCGGCGGTATGCTTTCTGTTGTATTACGGCAACCTTCTCCCACACGGCGCTCTGCTCTGGACGGGAATCACCGCCTTCACCGTCATGTATCACCTCTGGCTCAGAATCATCATGGGAAACGTGACCAAGCTTTTCCCGCTCCATTATCGGCAGAGATGGTTCCGTGAGCGTTCCTTTGAGAAAAAGCTCTATCGGCTTCTGCGGATCAGAAAGTGGAAGGAAAAGGTGCTGACCTACGATCCCGCCGCTTTTTCGGTGGAGAATCACACCTTGGAGGAGATCGCCCGCGCCATGACCAAGGCGGAAACCGACCATTGGATCAACGTGCTCATCTCCCTCTCTACTCTGCTGTTTGCCATTCCCTGGGGCGTGTTCCCCATCTTCCTCGTCACCGCCGTCGCCGCGATCCTCTTTGACGCGCAATTCATCGTGGTTCAGCGATATAACCGTCCCCTCGTGCTCCGTCTGATCGATCGAAAGAAAAAACGCGCAGAGATGTGTTAGGATGCGTTAGGGGGAACCTTCTTTCGAGAAGGTTCCCCCTATGACCCCCTCCAAGAACTTGCTGGCAAGTTCTTGGTCATGGGTTGAAAGCAACCGCGCTCGACGGTTGTGGATAACTAAATAATAAAGTTTTTTTCTGAGGTAAAAACAGGTTGGACCCTACGTCCCAACCTGTTTTATTTTGTTTGCGCGAACATGGGGAACGATTTTTTTCAAGTCTAAAAAAACAATTTGCTTTTGCTTTCTTTTGCCTACTTTTCTTTCGCGAAAGAAAAGTAGGGCGCGTCTCCCCCGTTTGCTCTTGACATTCCGTCGGGAAACGGCTATAATAATTATAATAATCCTGTAAAACGAAAAACGAAAGGACAGCCCGCCATGGCACGTGCTACCGATCCAAAAACCGAATTACTCTGTCCCGCGGGCTCGCCCGACGCGCTTGCCGCCGCCATCGAAGGGGGCGCCGATGCCATCTACATGGGCGGCGTTGCCTTTAACGCCCGTATTCACGCCAAAAACTTTACCCCCGACGAGCTTCGCCGAGGGATTGCGCTGGCGCACGACTACGGGGTCAAGGTCTATCTGACGGCAAATACGGTGATCTACGACAAAGAAACCGAAGCTCTGCTCCGCGCCGCCGAGGATGCGTATCTGTCGGGAGCGGACGCGCTGATCGTTGCCGATCTGGGGGCGTCAGAGCTGATCCGACAGAGGATTTCCATCCCTCTTCACGCCAGCACCCAGTGTGCGGGGCATAACGCCGATGCCGCGCGCAGACTTGCCCAGGCGGGCTTTTCCAGAATGGTCTGCGCCCGTGAGATGAGTCGGGAGGATCTGCGAACCTTTGTGAAAAGCTCCCCTATCGAAGCCGAGGTCTTTGTCCACGGCGCTCTTTGTGTCTGCCATTCGGGACAGTGTCTGTTTTCCTCTCTGGTGGGAGGACGAAGCGGCAACCGAGGCGAGTGCGCTCAACCCTGCCGACTGCCTTTCAAGGGGAAAGGAACGGCGGATGCCTATCCGTTGTCCTTGAAGGATCTGAGCCTTGCCGCTCACGTTCCCGAGCTGATGGCAATGGGCATCGCCTCCTTCAAGATCGAGGGGCGAATGAAGTCCCCCGAATACGTACGGGACGTGGCGCGGATCTGGCGACGGCTCATAGACGAAAATCGGGGTGCGGACGGGGACGAGCTGGCTCGTCTGGCATCGATCTTCTCCCGCGGCGGTCTGACCGACGGGTACTATGAAAAGAGGATCGGCAAGCAGATGCTTGGGATCCGATCCGACGGGGACAAGCAACGCTCCCGCTCCTTGGAGCCCTTTGGCGGAATCAGGAAAAAGATCCCTCTGACCCTTTCTGCCGTCATCCGAAGGAACACCCCTGCCACCCTGACCCTGCAAGGGGAGGACGGTAGGTCTGTCACGGTCTGCGGCGTGCTGCCCGAGGTAGCAAGGACTGCGCCTTTGAGTGAGGAATCGGTGAGAAAAAGTCTGACGAAATTCGGGAATACTCCCTACGTTATACAGTCGGCGGACGTTGAGCTGGAGGAGGGATTGATCCTTCCCGTCTCCGCCATGAACGCCCTGCGGCGGGCGGCAACCGAGGCGTTTTCCGCCAAGGAACAAGCAAGACAGCCCGAGGATCTTCGTCCCGTATCTGTCTGCCGTCCATCCCGACGCCGTGAGCCCCTGCGCTCCGCCGTCTTTTATTGCCCCGATCGGATCCCCGAGGCGGCACACGAATTTTTTGATGTTCTCTATGCCCCCATGGAGGGATTTCACGGATCGACCAACGGGGTTCTGCTTCCTTCCGTCATTTTTGACAGCGAATGGGAAAGTGCCGCCGCGCTCCTGCGGCAGGCAAAGGCAAGGGGGGCGATCCACGCTTTGTTTGGCAACGTGGGGCATTTGTCTCTCGTTCGGGAGGCGGGATTGATCCCCCACGGCGATTTTCGACTGAATATCACCAATAGTCCTGCCGCCGCTTACTGGGAGTCCGCGGGTCTTGCCGACCAGATCCTCTCCCCCGAGCTGACCTTGGCACAATTGCGGGATATCGGCGGAAGAAGCGGTGCTGTGGTATACGGCAGGATTCCGCTGATGGTAACGGAAAAGTGTGTGGGGCGCGAGCTTGGCGACTGCGCAACCTGCAAGAGCGGAAAAGCGCGGCTGGTGGATCGCCGCGGCATCTCCTTCCCCATCCTTCGGGAATGGGAGCACCGCAGTCTCATTTTGAATTCGGTTCCCGTTTATATGGCGGACCGACAGGCAGAGCTTGCCCGTATGGGGATCCTCCATCAACATTTTATTTTTACAACCGAAACAGAAAAACAGATCGAACAAATCCTCCTCGCCTATCAAAACGGAACGCCTCCCGCCTCCGACGTCAGACGGATCAAATAGGATGCGGGGATGCGTTTTTCTTGGACCCTTTCTCGAAAGAAAGGGTCCAAACCTCCAAAGAACTTCCTGACAGGGAGGTTCTTTTTGATTGTGAACCGACCGTTTTCCCGATAATGGGGGAAAACGGACGGCTTCTGTTCTCGTTCTTTTTTGTCTTACCGCATCATCATACGGTACAGCTCCTCCGCGGCAAGACGGACCTTTGCGACGGGCACGTCCTCCTCGGGAAAGCAATAATACAACGCCTCCCGATTACCGAGGCAGATCACGTCGCCGATCTCGTAAAAATTAAAATCCGCGCAAATACTGTGGGACGCCTTGGGTGACTGGGCATACTCCAGCTCCCCGTCGCAACCCACCAGACGAAATCCCTCGGCAGTATGGATCAGCACACCTCTGCCCACCTCGTATATATGCTTGGTATCCACTGCCATACAGATCCGAACGGAGGACTCGAAGCGGTATTCTCCCTCCTCCAGCTCCCGTCTGACGCACGCTCTCTCCCAGCGAAACCAATCGGGAACGTGATGGAAGGCTCCGTCTCCGTCCTCGGCGCGCAAATAACCGTATTCGTCCAGCTCATAGGTTTTCCCGCAGGCTTTACAAGACCACCGCGTACCAAGTCCCTCGGTCTGACCCTCCGCCTCGCAGTGAGGACAGCGATACAGCACACGGTGCAGACCGTCGGCGCGGAAGCCCTCACTGATCCGAACCTGATTTTCCTGTTGCCAGCGGAAGCCGTCAAAGGAAAACTCCTCCGCAAGGATACGGTTCAGCTCCTCGGGAGATTTTTCTCCGATCTCCTCCGCGGAGAGCAGATATTTCATTTCGGCACTTACCTTCACCTTCCGCCTCTGCAAGCCGTTATACAACGGATCCCGAGAGAAGGCGCCGTCGGTGCGGATCATCACCACGGGCACTGCCATTCGTTTCAAAAATTTTCCCAGACTGTCGGGCAACGCGGCGGCACATCCGTCAAAGCTATAGCCCGCCTCGGGGAACATCACCACCGAGGTTTTTTGCTTATGCAGCGCGGTTTTGATATCCCGAAGTAGTTCCAGCTCCGCCACAAATTTTTTCGTGGGAATACAGCCGATCTGCCGCATGAGCCAGCCCTTGCCCACAAAGCTGTCTGTCGTCGCCACGATATTGAAGGGGCGGGGATACAGACTGCCCGCCACGATCTCCAGATCCAGAAAGCTGGAGTGATTCATCAGATACAGACAGGGCTCCCGTTTTTCCAATCGCTCCATCCCCACCTTATGACACCGAAATCCCGTCGCCCACAGATCGGGCAACGAAACCAGCTTCAAAAGGGTGCGAAAAAACCAATTCGGCTTTTTCGGCGGTCTGTGCTTCTCCTCGGGGATCGCCATTACCTCTTGGTAGGATTTTTTGATCAGCTTGATTTTCATCGGTCTTTCCCTTCTCCGTCCTTTGCGGTATCTTGTTCTTCGATATTCATTGTATTATATTTTCTACAAAAAGTCAATGTATTTTTGAATTTATTCATGCAAAAAAACAATACGAAAAAGAGAAAATCTCACAAAAAACTCATAAAATGAATAAAATGTTACGAAATGATTCGTAATTTTCTCGATTTCTGTTGACAAATTATGCGCTTTATGGTATGATTAACTAAGGTATGTTTCAGTCGGAAAGTATGTTTGTTTTTCGATTGCGAATACTAATACTGTAATTCAGTTACGTATGAAACAAAGAAAGGATTCATTCTTATGATCAATCATGCAGTAAACGAACGGGAAGAAAGAGAAAATATACTCAGACAAGTCAGAGAATACTGCGAGAAATACCACACGAAAGCTCCCTATAAGGAGGGAGATCGTATTCCCTACGCATCCCGTGTCTACGACAGCGAGGAAATGTGCAATCTGGTAGACAGCGCGCTGGAATTCTGGCTTACCTCGGGAAGATATACCGACCAGTTTGAAACGGAATTTGCCAAGTATCTTGGTGTCAGACACTGCAGTCTGGTCAACTCGGGCTCCTCCGCCAACCTGTTGGCGTTTATGACCCTCACCTCTCCTCTTCTGGGAGAAAGAGCGGTTCGCCCCGGTGACGAGGTCATTACCGTCGCCGCAGGCTTCCCCACCACGGTGACCCCCATCATTCAGTACGGCGCGATCCCCGTATTCGTGGACGTGACCATTCCTCAGTACAACATCGACGTGACCAAGCTGGAGGCGGCTCTGTCCGATAAGACCCGGGCGGTCATGATCGCTCATACCTTGGGCAATCCCTTCGATCTGAAGGCGGTCAAGACATTCTGTGAGGCGCACAAGCTCTGGCTCGTGGAGGACAACTGTGACGCTCTCGGCTCCGAGTACACCATTGACGGTGTCTGCCACAAGACCGGTACCGTCGGCGACATCGGAACCAGCAGCTTCTATCCTCCCCACCACATGACCATGGGTGAGGGCGGCGCGACCTACACCGACAATCCCCTCCTTGCTAAGATCATCCGTTCCATGCGTGACTGGGGCCGTGACTGCGTCTGCCCCTCGGGTATGGATAACCTGTGCCAGCACCGCTTCGACCGTCAGTACGGCGAGCTTCCCTTGGGCTATGACCACAAGTACGTATACTCTCACTTCGGCTACAATCTGAAGGCATCCGATATGCAAGCGGCTGTGGGTTGCGCCCAGCTCAAAAAGTTCCCGAGCTTCGTGGAGCGCCGCCGCCACAACTTCGCTTATCTGAAGGAAAAGCTGGCTTCCGTTGCCGATAAGCTTATCCTCCCCGAGGCGTGCCAAAACTCCAATCCCTCTTGGTTTGGCTTCCTTCTGACCTGCCGTGAGGGCGTGGACCGTGAAAAGGTGGTTCCCTATATTGAAAGCCGCGGCGTACAGACCAGAATGCTCTTTGCGGGCAACCTGACCAAGCACCCCTGCTTTGACGAAATGCGCAAGAGCGGCAAGGGCTACCGCGTGGTAGGCGAGCTGACCAATACCGACCGCATTATGACCGACACCTTCTGGGTAGGCGTATATCCCGGTATGAACGACGAGATGCTCGACTATATGGCAAAAACCATCATTGAGGCGGTCAACCTCTGATTGTCTGACAAATTTAGTAGAATCGGCGGACGGTTGAGTTCGCCGATTCTACTAAATAAATTTAAAATTGAAAAGGAATTGTGATTATGAAAATACGTCTTGCCGATTACGTTGCCGATTTTCTGGTTTCTCATAACATTACCGATTGCTTTACCGTCACAGGCGGCGGTGCCATGCACCTGAACGACGCACTCGGTCATAAGGAAGGTCTGCACTGTCTTTACAATCACCACGAGCAGGCTTGTGCCATCGCGGCAGAGGCTTACGCCCGTATGAACAATCAAATCGCGGCGGTCTGTGTAACCACGGGCCCCGGCGGAACCAACGCCATTACGGGTGTGGTCGGCGGTTGGCTGGATTCCATTCCCATGCTGATTCTGTCGGGACAGGTTCGCTACGACACCACCGCCCGCGGCATGGGGCTTGGCATCCGCGCGGGAGGCGATCAGGAATTTGACATCACCAAGGCCGTGGCGTCTATGACCAAATACTGTGAAATGATCGAGGATCCCAAGCGGATCCGCTACGCGCTGGAAAAGGCACTGTATCTTGCCACCCACGGCAGACCCGGTCCTTGCTGGCTGGATATTCCCCTCAACTTCCAAGGCTGTACCATTGAGACCGACGAGCTTTTCGGCTACGATCCCGCGGAGGATGCCCCCGAGGCACCTGCCGTAATCGATGAGATCATCGATACGGTGATAGCAAAGCTCCGCTCTGCCGCTCGTCCCGTATTCTATGCGGGAAACGGCATCCGTCTGGCAGGAGCCTTTGATCTGTTCAAGAAGCTGGTTCCCAAGCTGAATATTCCCGTTGCCACGGGCTGGGACAACATCGACATGATGGCGGACGCCGATCCCCTTTACGTGGGAAGAGGCGGCATCATGGGCGACCGCGCGGGCAACTTTGCCGTTCAGAACGCCGACGTAATCCTCTCCGTGGGCAACCGCCTTTCCATCCGTCAGGTGGGTTATAGCTGGAAAACCTGGGCAAGAGAAGCCTACGTCATGATGGTAGACGTGGACGGCGAGGAGCTGAAAAAGCCCACCCTCCACGTAGAGCTTCCCATTCACGCGGATGCCAAGGATTTCCTTGAGGCACTGGCAAAGAAGCTGCCCAAGGAAGGCGTGCTTTGCGCCGAGAACGGCTGGCAAGAAACCTGCCGTGAGTGGAAAAAGAATTACCCCGTCATTCTGCAAAAGCATAAGGACGCCGAGGGTCTTGCCAATCCCTACGCCTTTATCGGCGCGTTGTCCTCCCGTCTGCCCGAGGGCTATACCACTGTGGTGGGTAACGGAACCGCCTGCGTGGTAGGAAGCCACGGCTACGTGATCAAGGAGGGTCAGCGCTTTATCATCAACTCGGGAGCCGCCTCCATGGGCTACGACCTCCCTGCCGCTATCGGTGTTTGCGTTTCTCTGGGCAAAAAGGAGATCGTCTGCATTTCGGGCGACGGCAGTATCCAGATGAATCTGCAGGAGCTTCAAACGATTCTGACCAACCGGCTTCCCATCAAAATTTTCGTCATCAACAACGACGGCTATCACTCGATCCGTCAGACCCAGACCAATATTTTCGGACACCACACCAAGGTAGGAATCGGTCCCGAAAGCGGAGACCTATCCTTCCCGTCCTTGGAGAAGCTGGCATGGGCGTACGGCTATCCTTACCGCGCTTGCCGCACCAACGCGGAGATCGAGGACACCCTCAACGCCGCCTTTGAGAAGGAAGGCGCATTCCTCGCGGAAATTTTCGTAGACGCGGGACAGTTCTTCGAGCCCAAGAGTGCCACCAAGCGACTTCCCGATGGCTCGCTGTTCAGTCCTCCTCTGGAGGATCTGGCTCCCTTCCTCGATAGAGAAGAGCTGAAATCCATTATGAAGATCCCCATGATCGAGGAAGAATAAATCCGTGCGTAACTACCATCAAAGACGATTCTCTTTGCGTTTTTCTCGCAAATCGATCTGTGATAGAATCGCGTCAACGAAAATCCACCTACACTTAGAAAGGAACAACCATGAACCTGTTAGACCAAATCAAGCAACATAAAATCGTACCCGTCGTGGTTCTCAAGGAGCTGGACGAAACGATCCCCACCTTAAAGGCGCTTTGCGACGGCGGTCTGCCCGTTGCCGAGATCACCTTCCGTACCGCCTGTGCCGCTGACGCCATTCGTCTTGGCTGTGAGAAGTTCCCCGAGATGCTCATCGGAGCGGGAACCGTCATCAATGCCGAGCAGGCAAACCGTGCCATTGACTGCGGCGCAAGGTTTATCGTGGGTCCCGGCTTTGCCGCTGAGGTCGCACAGGTATGCCGCGAAAGAGGCGTACTCTATCTGCCGGGCTGTGTCACCCCCACGGAGATCATCACCGCCATTTCCTACGGTGTGGAGATCGTGAAATTCTTCCCCTGCTCCAATTTCGGCGGACTTGGAACCATCAAGGCGCTTGCCGCCGCCTTCCCCGCCATGCACTTTATGCCTACGGGCGGTATTTCCGAGGACAACGTACTGGAGTATCTTTCCTTTGACAAGATCATTGCCTGTGGCGGAAGCTGGATGATGAAGGGAACTCCCGACGAGATCTGTGAGAAGACTGCCCGCGCCGTGGCGAAGGTAAACGGTTGATATCTATTTTGTATAGTTGAGGTAAGAATCATGAAAATTGTATGTTTTGGTGAATTAATGTTAAGATTGGCGCCTAACGGCTACTATCGCTTCTTCCAGAACGATCAGATGCAGGCTACCTTTGGCGGCGGTGAGGCAAACGTAGCGGTATCCCTTGCCAACTACGGCATGGACAGCGTTTATGTTACCAAGCTTCCCAAGCACGCCATCGGACAGGCGGCGGTGGATTCTCTGCGCTATTTTGGTATAGACACCTCCAAGATCGTCCGCGGCGGCGACCGTGTTGGCATTTATTTCTTGGAAAAGGGCGCGTCTCAGAGAGGATCGGTCTGCATTTACGACCGTGCCCATTCAGCGATCGCGTTGGCTGACAAATCGGATTTTGACTGGGATGCCATTTTTGAGGGCGCTGACTGGTTCCACTTTACGGGAATTACTCCCGCCTTGGGAAAAAACCTTGCAGACATTTGTCTGGATGCCTGCAAGGCGGCAAAGGCGAAGGGAGTAAAGATTTCTTGCGACCTGAACTACCGCGGCAAGCTCTGGACGAGAGCGGAAGCAAGAGCGACAATGACCGAGCTTTGCAAGTACGTGGACATTTGCATCTCCAACGAGGAGGATGCCAAGGACGTATTTGGAATCGAAGCGGAAAATACCGATATTTACGGCGGGAAGCTGAACCATGAGGGCTACAAGTCGGTAGCAAAGCAGTTGGCGGACACCTTTGGCTTTGAAAAGGTTGCCATTACCCTCCGTTCCTCGATTTCCGCCAACGATAACGACTGGGCGGGTATGCTTTACGACGGAGAGAGCTACTGCTTCTCCAAGTCCTACCACTTGCATATCGTTGACCGTGTTGGCGGCGGCGACAGCTTCGGCGCAGGTCTGATCTATGCCCTGCTCAACGGAAAGACCTCGCAGCAGGCGATCGAATTTGCCGTTGCCGCTTCTGCCCTCAAGCATTCGGTGGAAGGCGACTATAACCGCGTTTCCGTATCCGAGGTCGAAAAGCTCGCAGGCGGCGACGGCTCGGGTAGAGTACAGAGATAATTCGGAGGCGGGGGATGCGCCAAAGGGAACTTTCTTTCGAGAAAGTTCCCTCAGACTGCTGACAAAGTAAACTTTTGAAATCACTGTCAGCAAAAGAAACAAGACGGACAAATTCACAGCCTCCCTTGTGTAAAGGGAGGTGGCATTTTCGCAAGAAAATGACGGAGGGATTGTAAAAAAAGCAATTTTTTTACCGAAAAACAATCCCTCAG